>NZ_VOSR01000145.1:0-18155 GCF_007997345.1 Mitsuaria sp. TWR114 | reverse complement strand
GGGCTCGCGAGCCCCTTTTTCACGGGCGTTTCGGCCAAATCGGGGCGTTGGATTGCCGCCAATCCTGTATCCAGATGATTCAGCACTGTCGGTCGATGACTGACACGCGTGCAGGTTTTCACGGCACACCGGCGGCGTCGCGTAAGCGACGGCAATAAGTCCCCGATTCGCGGATTCGGCGCTTAGCGCCGCGCAAGGCTGCCTCTACAGTCCCCGGCATGAAGATTCGCGTGCTCGGTTGCGCCGGCGCCCTGGCGGCCGGCTACAGGACCACCTCCTTCCTGCTGGACGACGATGTGCTCATCGACGCCGGCAGCGGCGTGGCCGAGCTCACTGTGGAGGCGATGGCCAAGGTCGACCATATCCTGGTCACGCATTCGCATCTCGACCACGTCCTGGCGATCGGCCTGCTGGCTGACACCGTCCAACGCCGACGCGCCCAGGCAGGCCGCCCGCCGGTGAAGGTCCATGCGCTTCGAGAAACGCTGGAAGCCCTCCGGGCCCACGTATTCAACGGCGTCATCTGGCCGGACTTCACCCGTTTGCCGTCAACGGATCGGCCCGCGTTGACCTTCCATGAGTTCGCCGTGGGCGATCGGTTGGATCTCGGCGATGGTCGCCGCATCGAGGTGCTGAGCGCTGCGCATACGGTTCCCGCAGTGGGTTTTGCCGTGGATGGCGGAGCGCTTGGTCACTGGGTCTTCACCGGAGACACCGGCCCGAATCCGGCGCTCTGGCAGCGGCTGTCGGAGATCAAGGTCGCGCATCTGGTCATCGAATGCGCGTTTGGCGACGACGAATGCGGGCTCGCCGGCATCAGCAAGCACCTATGCCCGACAACATTGCGGGATGAACTGGCGAAGCTAGACGGTTCGATTGATGTACACATCACCCACATCAAACCCGGTGAACGGGAGGCGGTGATGGAGGCAGTCATGGCGCTTCGTACGACGCATCGCTTGTCTGCCCTGGAGAACTTCCAGGAGTTCACACTGGCCTAACGTTCGCTGCCGCCACACTTGCCGCCCGCACCGATCTTCGCTGCGGGCGGCTTCGTTTCGGGTGGTCGCGTACCTTGGCCGACAAACTTTGGCAGCACCTCGGCGACTGACAAATCGTGGCAGGGCGGCTGACAAAAATGGTCACTTGAAGTCAGGTCGCCGCCGACAGGCTGTGAAGTGGGTCACGGAACGGAGAAGGAATGCGGCTGGCACGGCCCCTGCGTTCATGGGGGTCGTCTCTACCCCTAATCTCTCTTTGGAGTGTTTATGAAGCGCGTTCAACAAGGTTTCACCCTGATCGAACTGATGATCGTCGTGGCGATCATCGGTATCCTGGCTGCCGTGGCTCTGCCGGCGTATCGTGACTACATCACTAAGACCAAAGTCTCCGAAGTGATGGCTGCCGCGACCCAGCCCAAGGCTTCGGTGCAGGAGTTCTACACCGTCAAGGGCGAAATGCCGTCGGCTGACAATGTTCCGACCGACAACATCAAGAGCAATGCTGTGACGAGCGTCACCTACGCCAAGGTCAGCAATACCGTCGCAACGATCACCGCAGCATCGAAGCTGACGGAGGCACCTGGCAGCATCATCCTGACCGGTACGGCCGGCACGGAGTCGATCAACTGGGCTTGCACTTCGGACATCAACAAGAAGTTCGTCGCTGCCAGCTGCAAGTCGACTTGATCTGCCGATTACTGTTTCGAACGGGGCTGAGGCCCCGTTTTTGTTTTTTGTCTTCTAGCGGAACCCCGCCATGCAGATCAAGCTGGGTCGAGCAGCCCTCATCCTGGGATGGATGGCGCTAGCCCTGGGGCCGCTCGTGCCGACGTTAGTCCCCGTGGCGCTCACCGCGCACGATTTGACGCGTGCTGTTCAACTGCCGCTTTTGCTGCTAGCAGCGCTTGCGCTTGTCTTCCAGTCCGCCGCAGCGCCCCGCCTGCATCCATGGACGATGGCGCAGTCTGTTTTGCTGATTGTCCTTGTAGGCTTGTCGGCGGCAAATGCTGCCATTCCAGGGGTGGCATGGCGAGAGGTCGCGCTGTTTGCCGGCCTGATCGGCTGGAGCATCTGGATTGCCGGGCACTCGGGAGGTGAGCGGCTGGCGCCCTGGATGGGCGTCGTTTGCCTGTCGCAGCTGCTCTACGGCTTGATGTTCATGGGACTCCTCGTTGCGGCTCTTGCGGGACAACAGCCAGTCCTACTATGGGAGATGAGCCTGGGATACGACAATCCCCGCTTTCTCAACCACGTTCAGACAGTGGTGCTCCCGCTGCTGCTTGGCATCGCCGCGCAGCCTGGCGCGACACGTCGCACCCGACTAATGGCAATCGTTGCGTTGACCTTGCAGCTGTTCTTACTTCTGTCGACTTTAGGGCGGTCGACGATGGTGAGTGTTGTTGTAGGCGCCGGGGTGGTGATGCTGGTCGTCGGTGCTGCCAGTCGTCGATGGATTGGCCTTGGCCTAGCGACCACCGCAGTCGCGCTTGTCGCGTATCTGGCGCTCCAATCAGGCGTGGTGCCAGTTCAGCAGGCCGTCGGCTATCGGCCTACGGCGAAAGAGCTGACCAGCGACCATTCCCGTCAATATCTCTGGAATATTGCGATCTCAGACAGCCAACGATCGCCATGGCTTGGTGTCGGTCCAATGCACTTCGCACACGAAGTCAATGAGAAGGGCGCGCATCCCCACAATCACTATTTGCAGATGGCCGCAGAGCTCGGTTGGCCTGCGACCCTGGCAGTCGTAGCGTTGATGTTGCGCGGAATCTCAGCAATGGCGCGCGCGTTGCGCGCTGAGCACAACGCCGACAGACGAGCGATCGGATGCGGATTGCTAGGCGCCGGCGTTGCAGTGGCCGTGGACGCCTGCTTCTCGGGCAACCTAGTAATGCCTATTTCTCAGATCTGGATCTTCACGCTGATTGGGCTTTCTTTCAGTTGGTACCAAGGCCGTTCTCGGCCAGATGCGGTTGAGCCGTTGGCTGGGGCCACTATCCGTCCCAAGGTCTGGCTGGCGGCGCGAGCCGTTCTCGTGATGGCCGCCTTTTGGTCATGCGTCGCTGCGTCCAAGGAGATCTCCGCTTCAACACCCCACCTGCAAGCGGAGGGATGCCGCGAGTCCTCGTCGCAGGACGTTTCTAGGCCGCGCTACTGGTCCTATGGCTGGTTCTAGCGTGTACGTCATGATCCCGGTGCTCCGCGCACGTGTCCGTGCCGCATTGGTTCACTTGGGCTTCAGTGCCGTTGTCGCCATCTCGGCAGCCGCAGCGGTGTTTCTCCTCTGGTACCCCTGGCCATACACGGAGATTTCTGGAGGGGCCCAACTCTTCCTATTGGTGACCGGCGTTGATCTGGTCATGGGCCCTCTGATCACCTTCGTGATCTTCGACGCTCGCAAACGGCGATCAGAACTTGGGCGCGATCTGCTGCTTGTTGTGTTGTTGCAGTTGGGCGGACTGGCCTATGGCGCGTACACGATGTACGAGGCCAGGCCTGTCGTGCTCGCGCTGGAGAGAGACCGCTTTCGCGTCGTGATCGCCGCGACTGTGCAGACTGCGGAGCTCTCCCGAGCACCGACGGCCTTGAAGGACCTGTCGCTCACCGGGCCTCGCCTGATCGGGACGCGACAACCGGAGGCCTCGGATCGTGCCGATGCGGTTCTGCTGGCAATGGCGGGCGCCGACCTTGGGATGAGGCCTCGTTATTGGACGGAATGGGACTCTGCCTCAAGAGCCCAAACGCTCAAAGCGGGCTTCCGGCTTGAAATTTTGATCAAAGAGCGCGCCGGCGGGAAGCCGGGCTCGGAACTGAGCGCCGCGATTGCCCGCACGGGGTTGCCAATGAACCAACTGCGTGCCGTACCGCTGCTGGCCCGCCGTGACGGATGGTCGGTACTCGTGGATGAGAAGACCGGCGATCCTGTCGGCTTCGCGCCCATCGACAGCTTCTGACCAAGGATTGGACCGCGTGGCAGTTAGAGTTCCGCCCTGACCTCACGACCCGGACCGTCCATGACGCTCGCCGCGACGGCGCCCGCCGCCGATTTCCCCGCCACGACCGCCGCGCCGCATCGCCAGTTCCTCACCGGACTCGGCCTGCTGCTGGGCGTCACGCTCGCCCCGCTGATCGCTTTCAATCAGACGCCGTCGGCCACGCTTTACAACCAGCTGATGGCCTTTGCAGGCCTGGGGCTGCTGGTCGCCGGTCTGGCGTGGGGGCGCGCCCTGCGCGCAGGCTGGCGCAACGACGGCGTGTCCCTCTCCTTGCTGCTAATGACCGCCGTCGCGTTGGCGGCGCCGTTCACCCATGGGCTTCCCTGGTCCATGTCGCTGACCAGCATTGCGATGCTGCTCGGCGCGTTGCTCGCAGTGCAAACCGGTCGCGCCGTCGTGGCCAACCAGAGAGACCAGGTGCTGACGCTCTTCTGCGTCGCCCTCGTCGGCGCCGGTGTGCTGAGCGTCGTCGTCAGCCTCATCCAGATGTTCTTCCCGTCGCTGGCCGACGGCAACGTCATCGCACGCTCAGGGCTCGTGGGTCGCGCGGTCGGCAACATGCGCCAGCCCAATCACCTTGCGAGCCTGCTCATGTGGGCCTGTGTCGCGTCCGTGTGGCTGGCTCAGGGCGGTTGGCTTGCCCGTCGTCTGGGGGGGGCGCTGCGAGGCACCGTCGCACTGCACATGCTGCTCTTCCTCTTCGTCTTCTGCGTGCTGCTCAGCGCCTCCCGCACGGGCATGATCGGCGTGGTGATGCTCGCCCTCTGGGGTGCCGTCGATGCCCGGCTCGCGCCCCGCGTGCGCATCGCGCTGGGCTCGACGCTCGTGATGTTCGCCCTCGGATGGGGGATCCTCGAGGCTTACACCGCGCTGAGCCATCACGCCTTCGGCGCCCAGTCGCGCGTGTCCGAGGAAGGCGCCGGCTCCCCGTCGCGGATCGCGATCGTGAAGAATGCCATCGGCCTGCTGCAGCGCTATCCGCTGACCGGCTCCGGCTGGGGCGATTTCAATTTCGCGTGGACGATGACGCCGTTCCCCGACCGCCCGGTGGCGTTCTTCGATCACACCCACAACCTCGAATTGCAGCTGCTGGTCGAGATGGGCCTGCCGCTGGGGCTGCTCACGCTCGCGTTGCTCGCGGCGGGGCTGTGGACAGGCTTCGCCCGCGCCGTGCGCGGCAGCGCGGCCACCCGTTGCGCGGCCATGCTGGTCGCGATGATCGGCCTCCACAGCCAGTTCGAGTACCCCCTTTGGTACGCCTATTTCCTTCTTCCGGCTGCACTCGCTTATGGGCTCTGCATGGCGGGCGAGGATGCCGGCGAGCCGGCGTCGACGACAGGCCAGCGTCGACCATGGCTGGCGGCGCTGGGCGTCGTGGTCGCGGCCGCCGTGCCGCTGGTCGTGATCGACTACCTGCGCATCGTCCACATCTATGCACCGCCGACCGGTGCCGCTTCGCTCGACGACCGCATCGCGGCCGGCCAGCGTTCGCCGCTGTTCGCGCTCCAAGCCGATTACGCCCAGGCAACGGTGCAGCCACCCGGCACTGTGGCGCTAGAGGCCGCACGCCGAACCGGGCACCACCTGATCGACACGCGCCTGCTGATGGCCTGGGCGAAATCGCTGAACGCGGTCGGCGAGACCGACAAGGCACGCTACCTGGTCCAGCGCCTCAGAGAGTTCCGCAACACCGCCAGCGAAGAGTGGCTCAACGAATGTGAAGAGGTCGCGCAACTGGGCGCCGCGGCCAAGCCGTTCCAGTGCGAAGCGCCCTCGCGCGAATACGGCTTCCGCGAACTGCGCTGACCGTTTGAAGCGAGTCGGGCGGTGTTTCGACGATCAGACCTCGGCGGTCCAGTCGCCCGACTTCCCGCCGTGCTTCTCCAGCACTCGGATCTGCTCCATGACCATGCCTCGGTCCGCCGCCTTACACATGTCGTAGACGGTCAGGAGCCCCACCTGCACGGCGGTCAGCGCCTCCATCTCGACGCCGGTGCGCCCCAGTGTCTCGACCTGCGCGGTGCAGACCACCGCGTTCGCCGCCTCATCGAGTTCGAACTCGACAGCCACCCGCGTGATCGGCAGCGGATGGCACAGCGGAATCAGATCCGACGTCCGCTTCGCCGCCTGGATCGCGGCAATGCGCGCGACGCCGATCACATCGCCCTTCTTTGCGTTCCCATCGCGGATCAAAGCCAGCGTCGCCGGCTTCATCCGGATGCGCCCCGCCGCGCGCGCCACGCGGTGCGTGACATCCTTGCCGGAGACGTCCACCATGTGGGCTTGTCCGTCGGCGTCAAAATGGGTCAGAGGCGAGCTCATGGGCGCGGCAACAATCGCGAAACCGAAGAGGCGTCATCATAGTTCCCGCCCTGGAGATCCCTTGAAGCGACCGAACCCCATTCCCTTCAGCCGTCGTTGCCTGGCGGTGCTGCTCAGCGCGATGCTGCTCGGCCAGGGCGCCGCTGCGCAGGTGAACCTACCCGCCCTGGGCGACTCGGTGTCCGCGGACGTCAGCATCGGCGCCGAGAAGAAGCTCGGCGACCAGGTCATGCGGCAGATCCGGCCGGACCCCGACTACATCGACGATCCGCTGCTGCTCGAGTACGCGCAGAACACCTGGCAGCCGCTGGTGAACGCGGCGCGCCGGCTCGGCAACATCAGCGACGACACCAGCGACCGTTTCGCCTGGGAACTCTTCCTGGTGCGCGACCGCTCGGTGAACGCGTTCGCGCTGCCCGGCGGCTACGTGGGCGTACACCTCGGGCTGATCGCCATGACGGGGGCGCGTGACGAATTGGCCTCGGTGCTGGGGCACGAGTTGTCGCACGTCACGCAGCGGCACATCGCGCGGAGCATCGTCGGCGATGCCCGGACCAGTGCGCTCGCGACGGTGGGGCTCTTGCTGGGCATCCTCGCCGCCGCGAAGAGCCGCAGCGTCGACGGCGCCCAGGCCGCGATCGTCACCAGCCAGGCGGCAGCGGCGCAAGCGCAACTGAACTTCTCGCGCGACATGGAGCGCGAGGCGGACCGGGTGGGCTTCCAGGTCATGACGCAGGCGGGCTACCAGCCCGCCGGCATGGCCAGCATGTTCGAGCGCATGGAGCAGGCTTATCACCTGATGGATTCGGGGGCTTATCCCTACCTGCGCAGTCACCCGCTGACCAGCGAGCGCATCGGCGAGGCGCGCGCGCGACTGGGCACGGCCGCGCAGACCAAGCTGGTCGGCACCTCGGAGCATGTCTTGATGGCCGCGCGCGCCCGTGTGCTGATGGACCAGCGCACCGATCCCTGGCGCGTGCTCCAGGGCCTGGACGCTGGCTCGAGAGCCGGCGAGAAGAACATCGATCAGCTCGCCGCGCGCTACACCAGCGCGCTGGCGTCGATCAAGCTGAGGGACTTCTCCCGCGCCGAGGCCACGCTGAAGACGGCCGACGCGCTGGCGGGCCTGCTCGGCGCCGACCCGGGCGCGAAGCGGCTGCTCGTCTACGCGCATGCTGAACTGGAGGTCGCCCGCGGCAGGCCGGACGCTGGTTTCGCGGCGCTGGAGCCGCTCAAGAACGAGCGCTCGCGCCCGATGCTGATGATCCGCGCGGATCTGGCGCAGGCGGACCCGCGGCCGGAAGTGAAGCGGGAAGCCGCCGAGGCGCTGCAGACCCACCTGGCGCTGCATGCGCAGGACGCGCTGGCCTGGCAGGAAAGCGGCACCTTGTGGCAGCAGCTCGGCCAACCGCTGCGCTCGCTGCGGGCTCAGGGCGAGAACCGCGCGGCACTCGGCGACATCACCGGCGCGATCGACCGCCTCGCGTCGGCGGAACGCCAGGGTCGCGCTCGTTCGGCGGACCAGTTCGAGGCGTCGGTGATCGACTCCCGGCTGCGCGATCTTCGTTATGAGCGCCGCCAGATGCTGATGGAGATGTATCCCCGCGGGGTGCCACCTGGCGCGGAGCCTTGAGCGCATCTCGCAGGCACCAGAACGAAGGCCGCTCGATGAGCGGCCTTTTTCATGTGGCGGAGGTGCCGTGGAGCCAGCGAGGTCGGCTCATTCGCTGTCGGGGAACAGCCGTTCGATCAGCACGTCGATCGCCATGCCGCACAGCGAGTAGATCAGCGAGCCGATCAGCGCCGCGCCGAATCCCGCGACGGTGAAGCCGTCCAGCACGGTGGCCGTGGCCCAGAAGAGCAGCGCGTTGATGACGAAGAGGAACAGGCCCAGCGTCAACAGCGTGACTGGCAGCGTCAGCAGCACCAGCACCGGTCGCAGGATCGTGTTGAACAAGCCCAGCACGAAGGCCGCGATCAGCGCCGTGCCGAAGCCCTTCACCTGGACGCCAGGGTAGAGATGCGCCACCAGCAGCAGCGCGGCCGCCAGAAGCAGCCAACGGGTCAGCGTTTTCATGCCGCTCAGCATACCGGCAGGCATCATCAGAAAAATACGAACTTGAAATCGCCAACAACACAAGATAATCCGAACCTTCCGAAAGGGGAGTAGCCACGCGGCCCAGGCCGCGGCAGACGCCCGTCAGTACGTTGCCTTGTTGGCAGCCGGGCTCTGCACCTGACACCGGACCGCCGTCACCGACGCGGCTTGGCGTCAGTCTTGCAAGACCTTTTGGCCGGACGGCGGTCGCTCGATCGCCGCGAGTGTCTCGGGGATCGGTACAGTCCGCCCCGTTCTTGCAAGGAGTCTTCATGAGCACGATCGTGCCCACCTGGTTGTGGGTGGTTTTCGTCGGCATCGTCGTGGTGTCGCTGTTCCTCGACTTCGTTGTCCTGCGCAAGCAGGGCGCGCACGAGGTGGGCGTCAAGGAAGCGATCAACTGGTCGCTGGTGTGGGTGGCGTTGAGCGTCGCCTTCATGGGCCTGCTGTGGTGGGCCGTCAAGGACGGCACCGGCGACACGGCGCTCGCCAACACCAAGGCGCTGGAGTTCATCACCGGCTATCTCATCGAGAAATCGCTGGCGGTCGACAACATCTTTGTCTTCCTGATGATCTTCACCTACTTCGCGGTGCCATCGGCCTACCAGAAGCGGGTGCTGATGATGGGCATCATCGGCGCCATCGTGCTGCGCACGGTGATGATCCTGGTCGGCGGCTGGCTGATCGCGCAATTCCACTGGATCCTCTATCTCTTCGGCGCCTTCCTGCTGATCACCGGCATCAAGATGTGGTGGGCGGCCGGCAAGGAACCGGACCTCGAGGACAACCCCGCGCTGAAGCTGCTGCGTCGTGTGCTGCCGGTCAGCAAGAACTTCGACGGCGAACGCTTCTTCACCGTCGAGAACGGCAAGCGCATCGCCACGCCGATGCTGCTGGTGATCGCGCTGGTGGGCATGACCGATGTGATCTTCGCGGTGGACTCGATCCCGGCGATCTTCGCGATCACCAGCGATCCCTTCATCGTGCTGAGCTCCAACATCTTCGCGATCCTCGGCTTGCGCGCGATGTACTTCCTGCTTGCGGCGATGGCGTCCAAGTTCCACCTCCTGAGCTATGGCCTGGCCGTCGTGCTGGTGTTCATCGGCGCCAAGATGATGCTGATCGACGTCATCAAGATCCCGGTGCTGCTGTCGCTGGGCGTGGTGGTGGCGATCCTCGCGATCACGATGATCTGGAGCCTGCGCACCGCGCCCAAGCTGCCCGAGCATCGCTCGAACGAGTCGCCGGACGCGCTGAACTGACGGCCCGCTGACGGGCAGGGCGCTTCCCCGCCCCGCCATCCCCCTCCGACCCGCGTGACGCGCCAGCGTCCCGCGGGTTTTTGCATTTCCGAGCAGATTCCGAGCAGGCCCAGGCGTCGCGCGTTCGCCACGCGGAAGCGCTATTCACCAGCAAATCTTTGACATGTACAAATGAGAATGCTTAGCATTTGCGGCCTTTGAGTCCAGAACCGGCCTCAATCACCCGCCACCGCCAGCCAGTCGCGATCAGGGAGGGGCCCGCCACCGTGCGCCGTGAAGCGTCGGGACGACGCCGCCAGCGCGCAGCCAGCCGAGCCGATTTCCATAAGAACTTCTCCCCCCGGAGCTCGATCCCCATGTCCCGCTACATCAAGAGCCGCAAGCACGCGGTGGCCCCGCTGGCCGCACTGGCCGCCTCCCTGACCCTGCCGCTGGCCCACGCCGCCGAAGCCACTGCCCCCGCCGACGCCGGCTCGACCGCCGCGTCCTCCTCCGCCGCGCCCTACCTGCCCCAGGTGAAGATCGAAGGCACCGCCCAGTCCGCCTACAAGGCCGACAAGAGCGCCTCCTCCAAGCTGACCCAGCCGCTGCTGGAGACGCCCAAGACGATCTCGGTGATCAAGAAGGAAGTGCTGCGCGAGCAGGGCGCCGTCTCGCTGATCGAAGCGCTGCAGAACACCCCCGGCATCACGATGCAGCTGGGCGAGAACGGCAACACCTCCGCCGGCGACACCTTCCAGATGCGCGGTTTCAGCGCCAGCACCTCGACCTTCGTCGATGGCATCCGTGACCTGGGCGCGGTGACCCGCGACGTGTTCAACGTCGAGCAGATCGAGGTCGTGAAGGGCCCGGCGGGCGCCGACACCGGCCGCGCCGCCAGCGCCGGCTACATCAACCTGATCACCAAGCTGCCGCAGATCGACGACTTCATCGACGGCTCGGTGACGATCGGCGACGCCAGCCGCAAGCGGGCCTCGGTCGACGTCAACCAGAAGATCTTCGACAACAGCGCCGTGCGCCTGAACGCGGTGTGGCAGGACTACGGCGTCCCCGGCCGCGACGAGGTCAAGCGCAAGAACTACGGCATCGCGCCCTCGATCGCGTTCGGCCTGAACACGCCGACCCGCTTCTTCCTGTACTCGCAGCACCTGCGCCAGAACAACCGCCCGGACGGCGGCGTGCCGACCATCGGCTGGCCCGGCTACACGGCGGTGTCGTCCGCGACGGTGACGCCGGCCCAGGCCGCCGCGCTGATGGCCGCGCCCAAGGTCGACCGCAAGAATTTCTACGGCAGCGTCCACGACTACGAGGACGTCAAGGCCGACATGGTCACCGCCAAGCTCGAGATGGACATCGGCAACCAGATGACGGTGCGCAACGTCTCGCGCTACGGCCGCACCTACATGGACCGCCTGGTCACCGGCATCAACTCGATCGTCGCGGTCGATCCGGCCGACCGCAGCACCTGGACGATCAGCCGCTCGCGCCAGCGCGTCAACCAGACCAACGAGATCCTGGCCAACCAGACCAGCCTCAACACCACGCTGGCCACCGGCGGCCTCAAGCATGACCTGTCCACCGGCATCGAGCTGATGTACGAGAGCCAGGACAACCGCGGCTACACCGCCGTGGTCCCGGCCGGCACCAACGTCGCCAACCTGTACAACCCGAACCCGAACGTCGACCTGGGCGGCTCGGTGCGCAATGCCGCCGCCGACACCTCGGGCAGCACGACCACCACCGCGATCTACGCGCTGGACACGATCTCGGTCACCGACGCGCTGAAGCTCACCGCCGGCCTGCGCACCGAGCACTACAAGGTCAAGTACAGCAGCGCCGCCACCGGCGCGCTGGACACCGGCAAGTGGGTGACCAGCTGGAACGTCGCCGCGCTGTACAAGCTGTCCGAGAACGGCACGGTCTACGCCGCCGCCGCCAACTCGCTGACGCCGCCGGGGGGCGCCAATTCGACGCTGGCCGCCTCGGGCCAGAACGCCACCGCCGCCGACGCGCAGGAGACCAAGAACTACGAGGTCGGCACGAAGTGGGACCTGCTGCACAAGCGCCTGAACCTGACGGCCGCGCTGTACCGCAGCGAGAACGACGGCCAGGTCAGCGTCGACGCGGTGACCAACGTTGCCACGCAGAGCGGCAAGACCCGCGTCCAGGGCATCGAGCTGGCGGCCGTCGGCCAGATCACCAACTTCTGGCAGATCACCGCCGGCTTCCAGACCATGGACGCCAAGGCGCTGAGCCTGCGCAGCTTCAACTCGACCACCGGCGTGCAGACCACCACCGATGGCGTGCGCTGGACGCCGAAGTGGTCGGCCACGCTGTGGAACTCGTACCAGTGGAACGACTTCACCATCGGTGGCGGCGTGCGCCACACGGCCGAGCAGAAGCGCATCGTCACCGTCAATGCCGCGCCGGCCAACGGCCTGGCGGCGCTGCCGGCCTTCACCGTCGTGGACGTGATGGGCGCCTACCGCGTCAACAAGAACCTCAGCCTGCAGCTGAACGTCACCAACCTGTTCGACAAGGAATACATGTCCTCGCTGAACAACGGCGGCAGCCGTCTGGTGCTGGGCGCTCCGCGTGCGGTGACGTTGATGGCCAACATCGGCTTCTGAGCCGATTGAGGTAGCGTACGCGCGGCCCGTTCCCGTTCTGGCGGGGGCGGGCGTTCGTCCGTCCCGCCCCAGAACCGAATCGATCCGGACATGTTGCTTCACATCCCCGAAGTGCTCAGCAAGCAGGACGTGCGCGAGATGCGCAAGCTCCTGGATGCCGCCGACTGGACCGACGGCCGCGCGACCGTGGGCGAGCAGGGCGCGAAGGTCAAGCAGAACCGCCAGCTGCCGGTCGACCATCCGGTCGCGCGCGAGATCGGCGCCCACATCCGCCAGGTGCTGGCGCGGCATCCGCTGTTCATCTCGGCCGCGCTGCCGCTGCGCACCCTGGCGCCGCTGTTCAACCGCTACGAGGGCGGCGAGCAGTACGGCTTCCACATCGACGGCGCGATCATGCGCCAGCAGGGCACCGACCAGCCGCTGCGCAGCGACGTGTCCTCGACGCTCTTCCTCAGCGAGCCCGACGAGTACGAGGGCGGCGAGCTGGAGGTCGTCGACACCTATGGCACCCACGAGGTCAAGCTGCCCGCGGGCGACCTGATCGTCTATGCCAGCACCAGCCTGCATCGCGTCACGCCGGTGACGCGCGGCGCGCGCGTGTGCTCCTTCTTCTGGACGCAGAGCCTGGTCCGCCAGGACTGGCAGCGGGCGATGCTGTTCGAGCTCGACCAGACCGTCCAGAAGCTGCGCGCCCGGCTCGGCGACGACGCCGAGACGACCGCCCTCACCGGCCACTATCACAACCTGCTGCGGCTCTGGGCCGAGACCTGAGCGCGCGAGACCGTTCCGATGACGCCGGCCGACACTTCCCCCTCTTCCGCCGCCAAGCCCGGCAAGGGCCCCGCCGCGCGCGCGGCCTGGCTCAAGCAGCTGCACCAGTGGCACTGGATCAGCTCGGCGATCTGCCTGATCGGCATGATCCTGTTCGCCGTCACCGGCATCACGCTGAACCACGCCGCCGACATCGAGTCCAAGCCGGCGATCGTCGGCAAGACCGCGCAGCTGCCCGCCGAGCTCGCCGCGACGCTCAAGCCGCGCTCGGCCGACGAGGCCAGCGAGGCCGATCGCAAGGCGGCCGTGCCCGCGCCCGTGCGCGCCTGGCTGGCGAAGGAACTCGGCCGGCCCATCGATGCCCGCGAGGCCGAATGGAACCGCGACGAGGTCTACCTCGCGATGCCGCGCCCCGGCGGTGACGCCTGGGTCCGCATCGCGCGGGACAGCGGCGAGGTCGAGTACGAGGACACCGACCGCGGCTGGATCTCCTACTTCAACGACCTGCACAAGGGCCGCCATGCCGGCGTGGCCTGGAGCTGGTTCATCGACCTCTTCGCCGTCGCCTGCCTGCTGTTTTCCGTCACCGGCCTGCTGATCCTGAAGTTCCATGCGGTCAGCCGGCCCAGCACCTGGCCGCTGGTCGGCCTGGGCCTCGTCATTCCCGCGCTGCTGGCGCTGCTGCTGATCCACTGACCTGATCCCCACACGACCCCGACCGGCGCCCGCCGCGGCGCGGCGCGCCCCGTCCTTCCCGCCCTTCTTCCCGTTCCGAGCCATCGCCAGGATCCTCCCGACCTCCACCGAGACATCGACCATGAACCGCTCCGCAAGTCGTACCCTCCTCACGATCGGTGCCCTGGGCACCCTGGCCACGGGCTCGTCCGCCTGGGCCGCCACCGTCCAGCTCAAGCTCGAGCTGCCGCGCCTGAACGTGGCCGAGTACCACCGCCCCTACATCGCCGTCTGGGTCGAGAAGGCGGGCGAGTCCGGCCCGGCCGTCGCGCAGCTGGCGGTCTGGTACGACATCAAGAAGCAGAACAACGCCGGCACCAAGTGGCTCAAGGACATGCGCCAGTGGTGGCGCCAGGGCGGCCGCAACCTGACGGTGCCCGCCGACGGCGTGAGCGCCGCCACGCGCGCGCCCGGCGAGCATGCGATCTCGCTGGACACGCATCCGGCGCTGGCCGCGCTGCCTCCGGGCAAGTACGACATCGTCGTGGAGTCCAGCCGCGAGGCCGGCGGCCGCGAGGTGCAGCGCCTGCCGCTGACCTGGCCGGTCAAGGCCGCGGCCACCGCCAAGGCGCAGGGCGAGCACGAGCTCGGCGCGCTGGAACTGAACGTCAAGCCCTGAGCGGCATCCCGTCCCCCGACACGACACGGAGCACTCCACCATGACGAAGACTTCGATCGCATCCCGCCTCGCCCCCGTCGCCCTGGCCGTCGCCGCGCTGCTGCCGCTGGCCGCGCACGCCCACATGACCTGGCTGCTGCCCAACAAGTCCGCCTTCGACGGCAAGGAGCCGGTGGCCTCCTTCGACGCGGCGGTCTCGGAAGACCTCTTCATGCAGGCGGCGAGTGCGGAAGAGATCAACGGCGCGGACGGTGCCGAGGCGCTCGACGCGATGGGCACGCTGGCCGAGCGGCTGGCGGATCGCGCTTCGCGTGTGCAGCCCAAGGCGGATGGCTCGACGACGGCGGCGGAGACGCAGGTGGCCGCGCAGCTCGACGTGGCCGCGCGCTACGGCCTGCGCTTCCGCTCGCTGGAGCGCGAGGCCGGCGCGATGCAGCTCTGCTACGACGGCGAGGCGTTCCGGCGCGTGCTGGCGATGCCGGCCTCGACGCCCGAGCAGAAGGCGCGCGCGGCGCTCGCGCTGACGCGTGTCGACTGCCTGGATCCGGCCGCGACGCCGCCGAAGCGGGAGCAGATGGACCAGTGGCGCGCGGACGTGCTGGACAAGGTCGACCTGCGCGATCCGGCGCTCGCGACGCACTGGCGCAATCGCGTGCTGATGCGCCAGTCGGGCGTGTGGAGCAGCCTGTCCTTCATCCGCGCGCGGCGTGCCGGTGCTGGCGCTGGTGCTGGTGCCGGCGAAGGCGTGACAGCTGCGAGCCTTCAGGTTGATGCGTCGTCGGCCGCCTCGCGTCGCGCGCTGGAGGCGTTAGCGCGCATCGTGCCGACTGAGCTGTCGGACGACGACCAGCGCGACTACAACGACGCGGCGATGCGCGGCAACGCGATGCGCTGGGCGGCGCTGCCCGCGGGGCCGTCGACGCAGACGCTGGGCGGTTTCACGCTGACGGTGCTGCCGGGCCAGCCGGGCGAAACCTGCCTGACGCTGGCCATGAACGGCGCCAAGGAGGGCAGTCCGCCGCTGCTGCGCCACTGCGCGTGGGGGCTGGTGATGACGGCCTCGGCGCGGATCAACCGCGAGGGCAATGCGATCGCGATCGCGTCGGTGCCAGCCGACGGCTGGCGCGAACTCTGGCTGCTGCGCCGCACCGCGCAGGGCTGGCGCATGACGGCGCTGCCGCCGGTGGCGGCGCAGCCGGGCCTGGGCTACGCGGAATTCGCCGGCTGGGTGCCGGGCGGCAAGGAGCTGCTGGTCGCGCGCGAATCGCGTGCCGAAGGCCGCTACAAGCGCAGCTACGAGCAGGTCGACCTCGACACGCTGGAGACGAAGCGCCAGGCCGGCGATGCCGCGATGCTGGGCGCGTTCCAGCGATGGCAGTCGGCGGATTGGAAGGGGGCCAGCCTGAGCGCCAGATGAGGAGGTCCGCTGCGCGCCGCCGCGCCACTGCGTCGCGGCCGCGTTCCTGGTGAACGGATGAACGGTGGACGGTGGACGGTGGACGGATGGGGCACCGGTCAATCGAAATCCCGCACCCGCTCCCGCGCCACCTGGAGCACCCGCTGGCCCAGCGCGAGAGCCGCCGCGTCAGCTTGGAGGGACGGGGGCAAAGCGAACTGGTCCAGCGCCGCCGTCATCGACGCCAGCATCTCATCGATGGCGACTTTCGCGTCGCCCGCCCGCAGGTCGGCGATCGCCGCCAGGGCCAGGAAATCGGCGCGGCGCAGGCGCTGGGCCTTGCCGTTCACCTTCAGCGCCATGGCGTCATGCTGGAGCCCCGGGAACACGCGGGTCGTCAAGGTGTCGTAGACCGGCGCGAGCCGCACGTGCTGGAACGTGGCAGCGCCTTCCTGGGCGGTCTTGAGCATCGCCATGTTCTTGAGGTGCATGTCGCCGTCGCCGATCAGCCAGGCGAAGAGCGCCCGGCGCAGCAAGGTCATGATGTCCTCGTCGGGCGACGTCGACAGCGCGCGCACCGCACGGGCCACGCGCTCCATCGTGCCGGTGTACTTGTCCCTGGGATCGAGCGCGAGCACCGAGCACAGGTCTTCCATCGCCAGGAGACGGGTGTCGTCCAGCTGAAGGCGGATGTCGAAGCGCTCCACGATCAGCGCCGCCGGCAGCTCGTCGGGCATCGCGACAAGCGCGTGATCAGGGACCTCGAAGCCCACGCCACGGGCCAGCGTCAGCCCGATCCATTCCGCCACCGGAAGTCCTTCGAAGCCGGCGGCACCTGCCGGCTTGAGGATGTGGGTGAAGGGCAGGTGCGTGGCGATCAGCAGCGTGCCGTCCGCCGCCAGGTGCATGGGGGCCTTGACCTGCACGCCTGACAGCCGCGGCGTCTGCTGATTCGCGAAGAGCTGCGCCAGGCGGTGGGCGAAGTCGGCGTCCATCGCGTCGCGCCGTGGCCCGGCGTAGTGGCCGCTGAACATGCCGTCCCGCGTGAAGTCGGCCAGTCGCGTCGTCAGCGTGTCCTGCGGCAAGGCGGCCAGTTCCGCGCGTCGCTCCGAGATCGTGATGTTGGACATGTAGCGCTTGCCGCGCCGCAGGACGTCACGGTCGCTCGCGTCGTGCAGGACGGACTCCAGCCAGCCTTCCGGCAGCAGCGACACGATGAACGGCGGCAACCGTCCCGGCGTGGTCTGGCGGATCAGCGGCGGCAGCACCGGACCGGCGCTGCTGGCGTTCCATCGCCATTCGGTGCCGTCATGGGCCAGGTCTCCCAGCGCAAGGCCATGCCAGGCGACGGTCAGGTCGAACGCGGCCTCGTTGCGCATCGGGCTGTCCGACTGCTGCTTCAGGAAGCGTTCGGCGCCTTCGCCCTCGCGGTACCACTCGTTGTCGCGCGCCAGCGTCCACAGCGCGTCGGCAGCGCGTTGCGCGTCGCCGTACTCCTGCACGAGTCGCGCGGCCAGGGCCTCGCGCATCGCCAGGTCCATCGACTGGGCGTGCTCGCTGCGCAGGCGAAACGCCTCGAGGAAGCGCTGGCGCAGGGAGGACACCGGGATCGGCAGCTCGCCCCATCCATCGGCGACCACGGCGTCGATCGTGGATGGGCGCGCCGGGGCGCGGTTCTGGACGATCTCCAGGCCGCGCAGCCGTGTGCGTTGACTGCGCTGCCCCGAGATGTAGAGGCGACCATCACGGGTCGGCGCGAGCAGCACGGCGCTCGCGGCCGAGAGAAAGGCGCGGGGGTAGAGATAGCGCGCGATGCGCACCGCATGCCGCAGGACGAGGTCGTCCGCGTCATCGCCGGCGTCCACGTAGATGCCGCGCATCAGCTGGATCAGTTCGCCTGTTTCCGCTCTGCGGTAGCCGCGGTTGGCGTCCAGGTTCTCGCCGACGAGGTAGAGGCTCATGTGATTTTCTCGCACTTCAAGTGCGCGAAAATTACCAGAGCGACCGCCTTATCTCAAGATTCAGGCGATTTCGGAGCGAATCTCGTGGTTTTCTCGCACTTGAAATGCGGGAAAACCACGTCGCGGCCATCACCCCGCCGTCAGCCTCACCAGCACCTGCCGCAGCCGCTGCGCGTCGATGGGCTTGGTGAGGAACTCGTTCATCCCGGCGCCGAGGGCCTCGTCGCGCTCCTGCACCAGTGCCGCGGCGGTCAGCGCGACGATGGGCAACTGCGCGGGGTCGTAGCGCTGGCGCAGCTGGCGCGTGGCCTCGTGGCCGCTCATGACCGGCATCTGCACGTCCATCAGCACCGCGTCGAAGGGC
>NZ_VOSR01000144.1:0-3288 GCF_007997345.1 Mitsuaria sp. TWR114 | reverse complement strand
CTGGTGCTGGTGCCGGAGATCAACCTGACGCCGCAACTCGAGGCGCGTTTCGCCGAGCGCTTCGCCGGCCACGCGATCGTGTCGCTGCACAGCGGGCTCACGCCGGCGCAGCGCCTGCGCCACTGGCTCGCGGCGCACCTGGGTCGCGCGCAGCTGGTGCTGGGCACGCGGCTGGCGGTCTTCGCGTCGATGCCGCGGCTCGGATTGATCGTGGTCGACGAGGAACACGACCCGTCCTACAAGCAGCAGGACGGCGCGCGCTACTCGGCGCGGGACCTGGCGGTCTATCGCGGCCACCTGGAGAAGGTCCCGGTGCTGCTGGGCTCGGCGACGCCGTCGTTGGAGAGCTGGCAGCACGCGCTGGGCGGTCGTTATCGGCGCATCGACCTGACCGAGCGCATCGGCGGCGGCGCGCTGCCGCGGGTGCGGCTGTTCGACATGAACCGGCTCGAGCGCAAGAAGGGCGTCACCACGACGCTGTCGGTGCCGCTGCTGGACGCGCTGCGCAAGCGGCTCGACCGCGGCGAGCAGAGCCTGGTGTTCCTGAACCGCCGCGGCTACGCGCCGGTATTGCATTGCGACCAGTGCAACTGGAAGAGCGACTGCCCGCATTGCAGCGCGCACCAGGTCTTCCACAAGGAGGACCGCACGCTGCGCTGCCACCATTGCGGCGTGTCGGCGCGCGTGCCGCGGGCCTGTCCGTCCTGCGGCAATCCGGACATCGCGCCACTGGGCCGCGGCACCGAGCGCCTGGAGGAGCAGCTCGCGCAGGCGCTGCCCGGCGCGCGCGTGGCGCGCATCGATGCCGACACCACCAAGCTCAAGGGCAGCCTCGAATCGCAGCTCGCGGCGGTGCATGAGGGCGATGTCGACATCCTGGTGGGCACGCAGATGGTCGCCAAGGGCCACGACTTCCGCCGCATCACGCTGGTCGCGGCGGTGAATCCGGACGGCGCGCTGTTCAGCAGCGACTTCCGCGCGCCGGAGCGGCTGTTCTCGCTGCTGATGCAGGCGGGCGGACGCGCGGGCCGCGACGCGGCGCAGGCCGCCGCCAGCGAGATGTGGGTGCAGACCTGGTATCCCGAGCACGCGCTCTACCAGTCGCTGCAGAAGCACGACTACGAGGCCTTCGCGTCCAGCCAGCTGTACGAGCGCATGTCGGCCAATCTGCCGCCGTTCGCGCATCTGGCGCTGGTCCGCGCGGAAGGGCGCAGCGTCGAGGCCGCGCGGGACTTCCTGACCGCGGCGCAGGAGGCGGCGCAGGCGCTGCCCTTGTCGCTCGGCCTGCTGCTGTATCCGCCGGTGCCGATGGCGGTGGCGCGGGTCGCGGACAGCGAGCGCTTCCAGATGCTGATCGAGGCCGCAGCCGCGCGCAGCTGCAGCGCTTCCTGCGCGCCTGGCTGCCGGAGCTGCACGCGCTCAAGCGCCGTCAGAAGGGGCTGACGCGCTGGGCGGTGGACGTGGATCCACTGGCGATCTGAGGCGCTCGCAGGCGCCGCCTCACAGCAGGCGCGCGAGCGCCTCCTCCAGCACCGGCCACGCGGCGCGCACCGCGGCCAGCGCGTCCTCCGAGCCGGTGGCGGCGTCCTGCGCGTCCTGCTCGAGCTGGCGCGCCACTTCGGCGGCTTCGGCATGGCCGAGCGTCAGCAGCACGCTCTTGAGGCTGTGCGCGAGGTGGCGCAGCTTCACATGCTCGCCCCGTTCGCAGGCGCTGCGACCGCTGGCGATGTCGAGCGGGAACTGCATCCGGCAGCGCGCCAGGAAGGCTTGGTACAGCGCGGCGTTGCCGCCGAAGTACTGCTCGATGGCAGCCTGGTGGATCGACGGCATCGCCGCCGGCGGCGACGCGGCGTCGCGCAGGCCGTCCAGGCACGATTGCAGGTCCGCCAGCGAGCAGGGCTTGGACAGGAAACGCGTCACGCCCAGCGCCTCGAGCTGCTCGCGCACCGTCGGATTCAGGCCGGCGCTGAACACGGCCAGCCGCGCCTTGCCGCGCAGTTCGGGCCGCTGCTTGAGCGTCTGCAGCAGGTCCAGCCCGTGACGGCCGGGCAGCATCAGGTCGCTGATGACGAGGTCGAAACTCTGCGTCGCGAGCGCCAGCAGCGCCTCGTCGACCGAGATGCAGGCCTGCAGGCGCACCTCGTCGTCCTCCAGCGCCATCGAGACGAAGCGCTGCAGCGTGGTGTCGTCCTCCACGAGGAGGACCCGGATGCGGGACGCCATGCTCAGCCGGCGAACTGCGGCTGACGGGCCCGGATGCGCTGGACCGCCGCGGCGAGCAGCGGCGGCAGGTCGGTGACGAGCCGCGGCTTGTGCACCAGCGGCAGACCGGCGAGCGCGAATGCGTAGGGCGAGCGCTGCTGTTCGTCCAGCGCGGTGACGAAGATCAGTTCGCTGCTGGCGAACTGCGGCTGCGAGCGCAGGCTGGTCACCAGCGCCGCGCCGTCGATGCCGGGCAGCAGGATGTCGACCAGCAGGATCTCCGGCTGCAACTGCCCGTACATCACCAGGCCGCCGATGCCGTCGTTGGCGGTATGCAGGTCCAGGTCGGGGAACTCCTGCTGCGCCAGCAGCATCACCAGGTTCTGGTAATGGACCGAGTCCTCGATCAGCAGCGCCTTCAGCCGCTGCGGCGCGCCGTCGGCGGGCGCCAGCTCGGCGGGTTTGGTGGGCGCGAGGCCCCGGCCGGTGAGCCAGGCGTCGAGCGAGGCCCGCAGGATGCGCCGGTGGCCGCCCGGCGTGCGCCAGGCCTGCAGCTCCCCGCGATCGACCATCAGCTGCACCGACCGGACCGCCATGCCGAGGCGCTGCGCGACTTCGCGCGTGCTGAAGTCCTCTTGCATGTCGTCGGGGGTCCGGGCAATGGCAGTCATGAGTCGATTTTGCCGAATTTCCTAAAGTTTTAGGTGGGCAATATCCCCATTTATAAGCGATAAAACTGATAGTCGATGTGACATCCGTGGGAGATCGGGGCTTCCCTTGCGGTCCGGTGGGGCGAACTCTGGTGCAATCCGGGTCCGAGGAGATGCGATGACGATGCGAAGGACCGGACAGGCCATGGCGGGCCGGCTGGCCGCGATGACGGCAGCCTTGTGGCTGCTTGCGTTCGCGCCGGCCGCGAGCAGCGCTCCGAAGGACGCCGCGCCGACCGCTCTGCCGGCGGCGGGCAGCACGCTGCAGCGCATCCAGGCCAGCGGCGTGCTGCGGGTCTGCATCTGGCCCGACTACTACGGCATCACCTACCGCCATCCTCGCGACGAGACGCTCAGCGGCCTGGACATCGACCTC
>NZ_VOSR01000143.1:0-7654 GCF_007997345.1 Mitsuaria sp. TWR114 | reverse complement strand
ACGCGCCGCTGGTGGACGAGCGCGCCAGGTTCGGCGGCTTGGCGCTGCCGCGCGTCGCGCGCGCCGCCGCCTATCCCTCCGAACGCGCCATCACCTTCATCTGCCCCTGGCCCGCGGGCGGCACCGCCGACGTGACGATGCGCGCGCTGTGCCAGGCCGCGGCCAAGGTGCTGGGACAGACCGTCATCATCGAGAACCGGGCCGGCGCGTCCGGCATGCTCGGCACCAAAGTGCTGTCCACGGCCAAGCCCGATGGCTACACGATCGGCCAGGTGCCGATCTCGGTGACCCGCTTCGCGCAGCTGCGCACGGTGCAGCTGGATCCGCTCAAGGACCTGACCTACCTCGCCCGCGTCAACGGCCAGACCTTCGGCCTGGCGGTGCGAGCCGACTCGCCGTGGAAGACGCTGGCCGAGTTCGTCGCCGCCGCGAAGGCCAAGCCCGGCCTGATCAGCTACGGCAGCGCCGGCATCGGCGGCGCCACCCATGTCGGCATGGAGGAGTTCAACCTGCTCGCCGGCATCCAGCTCAACCACATCCCCTACAAGGGCGGTGCGCCGGCGCTGCAGGACCTGCTCGGCGGCCAGGTGGACGCGGTGGCGGACTCCAGCTCGTGGGCGCCGCACGTCAAGTCCGGCAAGCTGCGCCTGCTCGTGACCTGGGGCGAGACCCGCACCAAGGACTTCCCGGCCGTCCCGACGCTGAAGGAATCCGGCTACGACCTGGTCGTCGACGCGCCCAACGGCATCGGCGCGCCCAAGGGCATGGACCCGGCGATCGTCGCCCGGCTGCGCGACGCCTTCCGCAAAGCGACCGCGGACCCCGAGTTCATCGCCGTCTGCGACCGCATCGATGCGCCGGTGATGTACCTGGACCAGCCCGACTACGAGAAGTACATCCAGGCCACCTACCGCAAGGACACGCAGTTGATCGAGCGGCTGAAGCTGCGCGAGCTGCTGGCCAAGGGCTGAGCGTGAGCGACGCCTTCACCGCCCCCGCCGCCGGTGCGGCCGCGCTCGCGACGGCCTCGCCGCTGCTGCGCCTGCATGCCGACGACAACGTGCTGATCGCCCGGCAGGCGCTGACGCTGGGCCAGGTGCTGCCGGAATTCAGCCTGCGCCTGAAAGCGCAGGTGCCGGCCGGCCACAAGATCGCCGCGCGCCGCATCGCCGCGGGCGAGCCGATCCGCAAGTACAACGCGGTGATCGGCGTGGCCGCGCGCGACATCGAGGCTGGCGACTACGTCCACGCGCACAACATCGCGCTGGTCGAGTTCCACCGCGATCCCGCCTTCGGCGCGGACGTGAAGCCGGTCGACTACCTGCCCGAGGCGGAACGCGCGACCTTCCTGGGCATCGTGCGGGCGGACGGCCGCGTCGCGACGCGCAACTTCATTGGGATCCTCGCGTCGGTCAACTGCTCGTCAACGGCGATCAATCGCATCGCGGAGCACTTCACGCCGGAGCGGCTGAAGGACTATCCCAACGTCGACGGCGTCGTCGCCTTCGCGCAGACCACCGGCTGCGGCATGTCCTCGCCCAGCCCCCACTTCGACCTGCTGCGTCGCACGATCGCCGGCTACGTGCGCCACCCCAACCTCGGCGGCGCGCTGATCGTCGGCCTGGGCTGCGAGCGCAACCAGGTCGCCGGCCTGATGGAGTCGCAGCACCTGGTGGCCGGCGAGACGCTGCGCACGCTGGTGATGCAAGACACCGGCGGCACCCGCGCCACGATCGAGGCCGGCATCCGCGCCGTCGAGGCGATGCTGCCGATCGCCAATCGCGTTGAGCGCCAGCCGGTCAGCGCCGCGCATCTGAAGATCGGGCTGGAATGCGGCGGCTCGGACGGCTTCTCCGGCATCGGCGCGAATCCTGCGCTGGGCGCGGCCATGGACCTGCTGGTGCGCCACGGCGGCACCGCGATCCTGTCGGAGACGCCGGAGATCCACGGCGTCGAATACATGCTCACCCGCCGCGCGGTCAGCCCCGAGGTCGGCCAGAAGCTGCTGGACCGGCTGGCCTGGTGGGAGGACTACACCCGCGGCCACAACGGGCAGTTCAATGGCGTCGTCGGCCCCGGCAACCAGGCCGGCGGGCTGGCCAACATCTTCGAGAAGTCGCTGGGCTCCGCGATGAAGGGCGGCACCACGCCGCTGCGGCAGGTCTACGACTACGCGGAGCCGATCGACGAGCACGGCTTCGTGTTCATGGACTCGCCGGGCTACGACCCCGTCGCGGTCACCGGCCAGATCGCCAGCGGCGCCAACCTGATCTGCTTCACCACCGGCCGCGGCTCGATGTTCGGCTCCAAACCGGCGCCGACGATCAAACTGGCCAGCAACACGCCGATGTTCACGCGCCTCGAGGAGGACATGGACATCAACTGCGGCCAGGTCATCGACGGCACCTTGAGCATCGAGGAGATGGGCCGGCAGATCTTCGAGCACATCCTGCGCGCCGCCTCCGGCGAGCCGACCAAGAGCGAGCTGCTGGGCCTGGGCGACCACGAGTTCGTGCCCTGGCACCTGGGCATCGTCAGTTGATGGCCGGCCCGCCCGCTTCCCGCGCCATCGCGACCGCCGCCCACGCCGCGGCGCCGGCCGCGTCCTGACTTCGCTTCCCTCCAGGTCCCTTCATGCAGACGCAGAACCACATTGCCGGTCGCTGGTGCGACGCGGCCGCCGGCGACCGTTTCCCGGTCGTCGATCCCGCCGACGACGGCCGCATCGCCGAGGTGCCCGACAGCCGCGCCGAGGACGCGCGCGCCGCGGTCAATGCCGCGCACGCCGCCTTCGCCGGCTGGCGCGCGGTGCCGGCCAAGCAGCGCGCCGCCTTGCTCAAGCGCTGGAACGACCTCCTCCTGCGCGACCAGGAGCGCCTGGGCGCGCTGATCTCGCAGGAGCAAGGCAAGCCGCTGGCCGAAGGTCGCGCCGAGGTCGCCTACGCGGCCAGCTACGTCGAGTGGTTCGCCGAGGAAGCCACGCGCGCCAACGGCGAGGTCATTCCCGCGCCGGTGGCGGGCCGCCGGATGCTGGCGCTGCGCGAGCCGGTCGGCGTCGTCGCCGCGATCACGCCGTGGAATTTCCCGGCCGCGATGATCGCCCGCAAGATCGCGCCGGCGCTCGCTGCCGGCTGCACCGTCGTGGCCAAGCCGGCCGAGGACACGCCGCTGACCTCGCTGGCGCTGGTCGAGCTGGCCGCCGAAGCCGGCCTGCCGCCGGGCGTGCTCAACATCGTCTGCGCGTCGCGCGAGCGCACGCCGGAGGTCGTCGACGTCTGGCTCGCCGACGATCGCGTGCGCAAGATCACCTTCACCGGCTCGACGCCGGTGGGCAAGCACCTGGCGCGCGAATCGGCCGCCACGCTGAAGAAGCTCTCGCTGGAACTCGGCGGCAATGCGCCCTTCATCGTCTTCGACGATGCGGATGTCGACGCGGCCGTCGAGGGCCTGATGGCGGCCAAGTTCCGCAATGGTGGCCAGACCTGCGTGTGCCCCAACCGCGTCTTCGCGCAGGCGGCATTCATGATCGATTCGTCGAGCGGCTCGCGGCGCGGGTGAGCGCGCTGCGGGTCGGGCCGGCCAGCCGTGCCGACTCGCAGATCGGTCCGATGATCAACGCCCGCGCGGTCGAGAAGATCGAGCGTCACGTGCAGGACGCGCTGGCGCGCGGCGCGACCGCGGTCGCCGGCGGCCGCCGCCTGCGCGATGAGGTCGCCGCCGGCCCGAACTACTTCGCGCCCACCGTGCTCACCGGCGCGACGACCGACATGCTGCTGTGGCAGGAGGAGACCTTCGGGCCGGTGGTGCCGGTGTTCCGATTCGAGCGCGAGGACGAAGTCGTCGCCGCCGCCAACGACACGCCCTTCGGCCTGGCCGCCTACTTCTACACGCGCGACATCGCGCGCGCCTGGCGCGTCGCCGACGCGCTGGAGAGCGGCATCGTCGGCTTGAACGAAGGCGCGATCGCCGCCGAGGCGGCGCCCTTCGGCGGCGTCAAGGAATCCGGCTACGGGCGCGAGGGCTCCACGCACGGGCTCGACGACTACCTGCACATCAAGTACGTTTGCCAGGGAGGCCTGTCATGAGCGCCATGCATTTCGCCAATACCTTCAAGCAGGCCCTGGCCGCGCGCCGGCCGCAGATCGGCCTGTGGCTGTCAATGGCGCAGGCCTACAGCGCCGAGGTCTGCGCGACGGCCGGCTTCCAGTGGCTGCTGATCGACGGCGAGCACGCACCCAATGAGCTGACCAGCACGCTGCAGCAGCTGCAGGCGGTGGCGCCGTATCCGTCGCATCCGGTGGTGCGCGCGGTCAATGCGGACAAGGACGGCATCAAGAAGCTGCTGGACATCGGCGTGCAGACGCTGCTGGTGCCGATGATCGACACCGCCGAGCAGGCGGCCGCGGTGGTGGCCGCGACGCGTTATCCGCCGCACGGCGTGCGCGGCGTCGGCGCGGCGGTGGCGCGCGCGTCGCGCTGGGGCCTGCGTCGGCACTACCTCGACGAGGCCGACGGCGAGACCTGCGTGCTGGTGCAGGCGGAAACGGTCACCGCGCTGCGCAACCTCGCATCGATCTGCGCGGTGGACGGCGTCGACGGCGTGTTCATCGGGCCGGCGGACCTGGCCGCGTCGATGGGTCATCGCGGCAACCCGACGCATCCGGAGGTGCAGGCGGCCATCGATGCGGCGGTGCGCACCATCGTCGCCAGCGGCAAGGCGGCCGGCACGCTGACCGGTGACGCGGCGCTCGCGCGGCACTACCTGTCGCTGGGCGCGAGCTTCGTCGCGGTGGGCATCGACGTCACGCTGCTCGCACAGGCCACGCGGCGCCTTGCGGCAGACTTCGAGCTCTCGCCGCCGCAACCGGCGCCGACCGGCTCGCCGTACTGATCGCGACGGCGGATCGCCCGCGCTGATCGGTCGCCCCCTTCGGCGGCCGGACGCACACGGTCCGCCCTTCCGACTTCCGTTGATTTCAAGACCGAAAGCACGACCATGAGCAAGACGTACAGGATCGCCGTCATTCCCGGCGACGGCATCGGCAAGGAAGTGATGCCCGAGGGCCTGCGCGTGCTGGAAGCCGCCGCCCGGCGCTTCGGCATCCGCTTCGAGTTCACCCCCATCGAGTGGGCCAGCTGCGACTACTACCAGCAGACCGGGCAGATGATGCCGGACGACTGGAAGGCGCAGCTGCAAGGCCAGGACGCGATCTTCTTCGGCGCGGTGGGCTGGCCGGCGACCGTGCCGGACCATGTGTCGCTGTGGGGCTCGCTGCTGAAGTTCCGCCGCGAATTCGACCAGTACATCAACCTGCGGCCGGTGCGGCTCTTCGAGGGCGTGCCCTGCCCGCTGGCCAACCGCAAGCCGGGCGAGATCGATTACCTGGTCGTGCGCGAGAACACCGAGGGCGAGTACACCAACCTCGGCGGCGTGATGTACGCCGGCACGGACCGGGAGATCGTGATCCAGGAGTCGGTCTATTCGCGCTTCGGCGCGGACCGGGTGCTGAAGTACGCGTTCGAGCTGGCGCAGGCGCGTGCGCGCAAGCACCTGACGGTGGCGACCAAGAGCAATGGGATCGCGATCTCAATGCCGTGGTGGGACGGGCGCGCGGACGCGGTCGGTGCGGGTTATCCGTCGGTGACGGTGGACAAGCAGCACATCGACATCCTGTCGGCGCGTTTCGTGCTGCAGCCGGGGCGCTTCGACGTGGTGGTGGCATCCAACCTGTTCGGCGACATCCTGTCGGACCTCGGGCCCGCGACCACCGGCACGATCGGCCTGGCGCCGTCGGCCAACCTGAATCCGGAGCGGAACTTCCCCTCGCTGTTCGAGCCGGTGCATGGCTCGGCGCCCGACATCTACGGCAGGAACATCGCCAATCCGGTGGCGATGATCTGGTCGGGGGCGCTGATGCTGCAGTTCCTGGGCGAGCATCAGGCGCATGACGCGATCCTCGCGGCGATCGAGCGGACGCTGGCGTCGGGGCCGCGCACCCGCGATCTCGGCGGCGAGGCCAGCACGACCGAGATGGGACAGGCGATCGCGGCGCTCGTCTGACTGCTGGCCTACAGCCACCCCGCCTTGCGGAATCGCCAGAAGAGCACGCCGCAGGTCGCGGCGATGACGCCGAGCGCCGCCGGATAACCCCAGCGCCACTTGAGCTCCGGCATGACCTCGAAATTCATGCCCCAGATGCCGGCGAAGGCGGTTGCCGCGGCGAAGATGCCGGCCCAGGCCGCGAGGCGCTTGGTGACCTCGGACTCCTCGATCGTGGCCATCGACAGATGGACCTGGATCGCCGTCGTCGCGGTATCGCGCAGGGAGTCCAGCGCGGACTGCATGCGCTCGAGGTGGTCGTAGACGTCGCGGAAATACTCGCGCGTGTCCTCGCAGATCGGCGGCACCCGCCCGCGCACCAGCTTGCCCACCGCGTCCAGCAGCGGCGACACCGCATGCTTGACGGTGGTGATGCGCTGCTTGAGCTCATACACGCGGCGGATGTTCTCGCGGGTGACGCCCGGCTCGAAGATCTGCGCCTCGATCGCGTCGAGCTCCGCCTCCAGCGCCTCGATGACGGGGAAGTAGCGGTCCACCACCGCGTCCATGATCGCGTACATCACGAAGCCGGGACCGCGCTTGAGCATGTGCGGCTCCTTCTCCGCGCGGGCCCGCACGCCCAGCAGGCTCTGCGCGACGCGGTTGCGGATCGACAGCACGAAGTTGCTGCCGGCGAAGATGGACACCTCGCCGGTGCAGAGCTCGTCGGTCGGCGTGAACTGCACCGTCTGCATGACGGCGAACAGGGTGTCGCCGTACTCCTCGACCTTGGGCCGCTGCTGCCCGTGCAGCGCGTCCTCGACGGCAAGCTCGTGCAGGTCGAACTCCTCCTTCATCGCGAGGACCTCCTCGGTGGAGGCATCGCGCAACGCGACCCAGACGAAGCAGTCGGGCAGCTTCACGTAGTCGCTGATCTCTTCGGGCTGGATATCGGCCAGCCGGCGGCCGTCGCGGTAGGCGACACAGTTGATGAGCATGGGGCGTCTCTCTCGTTCTTGCTTGCGGCGAGCGTAGCCCGGATGGCATCAAGGCGGCATCAAGAGAAACCGAGGGGCGGCGCACGGGATCGCGAAAGCACGACAGCTTGAAAGCTCAAGGGGCTTCGCGGTTCAGCAGGTCGAGGTAGGCGGTGTAGACGTAGATCGGCTCGCCGGCCGTGCCGAAGACGGTGCGCAGCAGGCCGAGCCCGGTCAGCACCCGCGCGCCCCGGTCGATCGCGGCCGCGTCCTGGCCGTTGAAGGCGGTGATGTCGACCCGGCGTGCCACCGGTCGGCTGAACAGCGCGTGATGCAGCCGCAACGCGTCCTCGTCGGCCCGCGCCTCGCGGCGGATCCGCGCCCCGTCCACGGTGAAGAGCCGGGTGATCGCCAGGGTCATCTCCACCGCCTGCATCGCCGCCACCTGCACCGCGGTCGCGAAGAAGGACAGCCAGGACTCCCAGTCGCCATGCTCGCGCACCGCCTGGAGCAGGTCGTAATAGTCGTTCCTGCACGACTTGAAGTAGAGCGACAGGTAGAGCAGGGGCTCGCGCAGCACGCCTTCGCTCACCAGGATCAGCGGGATCAGCAGCCGGCCCAGCCGGCCGTTGCCGTC
>NZ_VOSR01000142.1:0-1023 GCF_007997345.1 Mitsuaria sp. TWR114 | reverse complement strand
CGACGCGCGCCTGCAGCGTCTGCTCGCCGGGGTGCCAGGACTTGTCCATGGGGAGCCTCCGGCGTCGTTCAGAGCTGGTCGGTGAGCGGGACGAAGCCGGGCAGCGCCTCGATGCGCGCGAGCCAGGCGCGCAGGCGCGGGTAGTCGCTCAGCGACACGCCGCCGATCGGCGCCTGCGAGGTGTAGCCATAGAACGCGAGGTCGGCCAGCATCGGCCGGTCGGCCACGAGGAAGGCGGAGCGCGCGAGCCGGTCCTCGATGAGCGCGAAGAGCCGGTGCCCCAGCGCCAGTGAGGCCGGATCCACCGGCTGGCCGGTCAGCGCGCGGTAGCGCGGCGAGGCCGCGCCCGGGCCGAGCAGGCTCACCGACAGGCTGAACCAGCGCTGCTGCCAGGCGGCCTCGACCGCGTCGCGGGGCAGCCAGCCGGCCTCGGGCGCGTAGCGGGTCGCGAGGTAGACCAGGATCGCGTTGCTCTCCGGCAGCACGAGCTCGCCGTCCTCCAGCACCGGCACCTGCGCCAGCGCGTTCAGCGCGAGGAAGGCCGGCTGGTGCTGGTCGCCGCGGCGCAGGTCGAGGTCAACCACCTCGTAGGGCAGGCCCAGCAGCGACAGCAGCAGCTCGACGCGATGGCAATGGCCCGACGCGGCCAGGCGGTGCAGGCGCAGCGGCGCGGCCGGGGCGCTCGCGGCGCCGGCGGTCGTGGCCATGGGTGTCGAAGCCGGAGAGCTTGCGGCGAGGGGAGAGGCGTTCATCGAGCGAGGCTCCATCGTGGATCAGCGAGGCCTCTACCGTATCCATTGCGGCGCGTGACCGGAATGGCTGGAGGAGATCATTGAGAATTGCAGCTGTCGAAATAATGAGCGCCGTTCTGCCCGGACGGCGAATCGCCATGGACCACCTGGAACGCCTGCGCTGTTTCGTCGCCGTGGCCGACACGCAGAGCTTCGCCGGCGCGGCGCGCCGGCTGGGCTGCTCGGCACCGGCCGCCACCCGCGCGATCGCGGCGCTGGAGCAGCGCCTGGG
>NZ_VOSR01000141.1:0-875 GCF_007997345.1 Mitsuaria sp. TWR114 | reverse complement strand
GGCACCACGCTCGGCACGCCCGGAGCGCCCTACAACGACCCCTACTTCGGCCTGCAGAAGGGCTTCCAGCAGATGTCCGCCGCCGCGCTGCAGCAGATCAGCGTGGGGCGCGCGGGTGAAGGTCGCGGTGATCGACACCGGCGTGGATGCGCGCCATCCGGACCTGTCCGGCCAGGTCGCGCGGCAGCGGGACTATGTCTCGGGCGGCGGTGCGCTGGTCGAGGGCGTGCCCGAGCGCCACGGCACCGAGGTGATGGGCCTGATCGCCGCGCGCGCCAACAACCGCCAGGGCATCGTCGGCCTGGCGCCCGGCGCGGTGATCACCAGCTACCGGGCCTGCTGGACCGAATCGCGCGCGGAGCGGCCCGGGCCGGGCACGGCACGCTGCAACTCCTTCACGCTGGCGCAGGCGCTGGGCGCCGCCATCGCGGACGGCGCCGACGTGATCAACCTCAGCCTGGGCGGCCCCAGCGATCCGCTGCTGACCCGCCTGGCGCGCCATGCGCAGTCGCGCGGCGCGGTGCTGGTCGCCGCGGCGCCGCCGGAGCGGCTCGGCAAGGGCTTTCCCAGCGAGGTGCCCGGTGCGCTGGTCGTGGCCAGCGCCGGCGATGCGGCCGAGGCGGACGGCTGGCTGGTCGCGCCTGGGCGCGCGGTGCTGACGACGGTGCCCAACGGCGGTTACGACATGGACACCGGCAGCTCGCTGGCCGCCGCGAACGTCACCGGCGTCGTCGCGCTGCTGCGCGCGGCCGACCCGGTGGCCGATGCGCCGCGCCTGCGGCGCGCGCTGCTGGGTTCGATGAGCGCGACCGGCGGCATCAATGCCTGCGCGGCGGCGCGGATGCTCGGCGTGTCCGGGCTGCGCTGCGACGGCG
>NZ_VOSR01000140.1:0-2950 GCF_007997345.1 Mitsuaria sp. TWR114 | reverse complement strand
CGTGCGTGTCGGCGCACGGAGCGCCGGGGCAGCCCTGGGCGCCGGCGCTCCGGCGTCGCCCTGAGGCCGGCACGCCAAGCCTCGCGCCTCAGGAGACCGCGCGCGGCGCGCCCAGCAACTGCTGCATCACCCGCTCGAGTTCGTTGAACTCCACCGGCTTGACCAGGTGGGCGTCGAAGCCCGCGGCCGCCGTCGCCTCGCGGTCGGAACGCTGGCCCCAGCCGGTGATGGCGATCAGCGCCAGTTCGTCCCTGGGCGCCATCGCGCGCAGGCGCCGCGCGACCTCGGTGCCGGAGATGCCCGGCAGGCCGATGTCCAGCAGCATCACCCGCGGGCGCAGGCGCTCGAAGTGCCGCAGCGCGTCCTCGCCGCTGTAGGCCACCGAGGCGCGGTAGTGCGCGCCACGCAGCACCTCGGCCAGCGTGTTGGCGCCGTCCATGTTGTCATCGACCACCATCACGCAGGGCGCCTCGGCGGCCGCGGTCTCCGCGCCCACCGCCGTCTCCGCGACCGCCGTGGGCGCCGCCGGGTCCTCGGCGCGCACCGTCCCGCCCGGCGCGAGGGGCAGCTCGACGATGAAGCGGCTGCCGTGGCCGACGCCTTCACTCTCCACGGCGATGCTGCCGTCGTGCAGCTGCACCAGCTGCTTCGACACGGCCAGCCCGATGCCCAGTCCCGAGGGCGCGGCGCCGCGCGCATCGATCCGCGTGAACAGCTCGAAGACGCGCGGCTGCATCTCCATCGCGATGCCGATGCCGCGGTCCGTCACGGTGATGCGGGCCCGGTCGGCCTCGGCGGCCACGTGCACCATCACCTCGCCGGGCTCGGGGCTGTACTTGGCGGCGTTGTCCAGCAGGTTGCCCAGCACCTGCTGCAGCCGAGTCGGATCGCCGTCCACCAGCACCGGCCGCGGCGGCAGCGAGAGCGAGACCCGGTGCTTCATCTCGCTGTACAGCGGCTCCACCGCTTCCAGCGCCTGCCGCACCACGGTGCGCAGGTCGATGAGCTGGCGCTTGAGCTCGACCACGTTGCGGGTGATGCGGCTCATGTCGAGCAGGTCGTCCAGCAGCCGGGCCATGTGGGCGGACTGGCGCGCGATGATGTCGGTCGCGTGGGCGCGGGTGGCCTCGGTGCCGGACTGCCGCAGCATCGCCACCGCGTAGCGGATCGGCGCCATCGGATTGCGCAGCTCGTGCGCGAGCGTCGCCAGGAAGGCGTCCTTGCGCTGGCTTTCGCGGCGCAGTTCCTCCTGCGCGGCGGACAGCTCGGAGACATCGACCGTCGCGCCGATCACGCGCTGCACCTGGCCGTCGTGGGCCTGGACGGGGCGCAGCGAGGTCAGCAGCTGGTAGGTCCGGCCGCCATGCGACACCTGCTGCGCCAGGTTCATCGGCCGGGCGGTCGCCACCGCCTCGCGGACGATCTCGGCGAACTGCGGCTCGCCGACCAGGCTGCCGACCTCGGCGCCGATCAGCGCCTCGCGCGAGAAGCCCATCGGCGTGTTGAAGGCCCAGGTGTAGCGGCCCTGCAGGTCGCATTCCCAGGCCATCACCTTGCCGCTGTGCAGCGCCAGGTGGAAGCGCTCCTCGGCCGCCTGGCTGGCGCGTAGCGCTTCCTGCTGGGCCGTCACGTCGACCGCGACGCCGTAGGCATGCGCCGCGCGGCCCTTCGCGTCCAGGCTGACGTAGCCGTCGAACTGCGTCCAGACGACCTCGGCGTTGTCCGGCCGCGTGATCGGGCAGGCCAGGCTGAAGCGGCCGCCGCTTTCGGTCGCGTAGCGATAGCGCTCGCGGAAGCGCTCGGCGTCCTCGGCCGACATGTCGGCCAGCATGTCCTCCATCGTCGACCAATGGCGGCCGAAGAGCTGCTTCGCGCCGCCCGCGGTGTTGGCGAAGCCGGTGACCATGTCCCAGTCCCAGGTGACCATGCGGCCGGCGGCCAGCGCGAGGTTGAGGCGGCGCCGGCTGTTGCGCTCCTTCTGCATCAGCCGCCCGGCCCAGGCGGAAACCGAGGCGATCAGCGCGCCGGCGGCCAGGTACAGCACGACCAGCGTGGCGTCGGGCGGCGAGTTGACCGGGAAGATCTGGCCGATGGGCTCGATCCAGAAATAGAGGACGGCCAGCGCCGAGGCGGCGAGGAAGGCCAGCGCCGGCCCGAGGCCGCAGGCCAGGCCCACCAGGACCAGGGAAGGGAAATAGGGCAGCAGCGGTCCGCGGCCGTTGAGATAGGGCTGCAACTGCAGGTTGAGCCACGTCGCCGCGACGAAGACGAGCGCGGCGGCGGGCCAGCGCAACCAGTGCCTCTCGATGACCATGGAACCGACTCCGGGCTGGAACCTCCGGCGACGGCCGGCACGGGCGAGGCCTCCCGCCTCGGGCGGCGACGCGGTCCGCAGCATAACGGTCGCCGGCAACTTCCGTGCCCCGTACATCAGCGGGCGGGTGGGGCGCTGTACCGTCGCAGTCGCGAAAGGGGGAGAGGCTGACCGACGCCGCGCCCGCCCGCGGCGGCCTCCCGGGCACCGTGCGGAGGAAGGTGCGGCGGGGCGGGTCTCGCACGGGGTGACATTATTTGTCCCCTCCGTCTGACAAAACCTGACCCTCATTTCGGCGGCAAGCGCCGGCGGCTACCTCTTTCGAATTAACGTTTTCGTTGTCGGATGGTGATGAATGTGTTTTTCGACGTCGGTTGTGACCGTCTGCAACCGGCACGTTCTCTGCATGAACGAAGCGAAAGTCCACCGGAGTTCCGCGCTCCGGTGTTTCGTTTTCCGGATCTGCAGGAGCGTCATGCGCCACCCCGTTTCAGAGGCTGACCCGAAGTTGGCTTGCCCGTCCCCCCCGCGCCCGTGGGGCCTCGTGTTCACCGCCGTGGTCGCGCTCAGCGCTGCCGGCACGCTGGCGGGCTGCGGCGGCGGAGGCGGCTCCTCCGGGGATTCGACCGGGCACGC
>NZ_VOSR01000014.1:0-6309 GCF_007997345.1 Mitsuaria sp. TWR114 | reverse complement strand
GCAACGACCACGGCAACACGGTGATCCCCTACGACACCGTCAACCACCAGGCCTACGCGGCGATCCGGCCGACGCTGGCGATCGGCCGCGACGCGCTGGCCGCGACCGCGCTGGCGCCCACCGTGGCGCTGCCGGACGGTCGGCAGATGGCGCTGGCGCCGGGGCTGTCGGCGATCAAGCCGGTCTTCGACGGCGGCCGGCTGGCGGTGATGTTGAACATCGGCACGCTGATGGCGCCGATGACGCTGGCGCAGTACCGCTCGGGCGCGGTGCCGGCGCCGCCCAAGCTGTTCTCCCACAACGACCAGGCCAGCCTCTGGCAGTCGTCCAGCGTCGAGGGTGCGCGCACCGGCTGGGGCGGGCGCATGGCCGACCTGATGCTCTCGGCCAATGGCCGTGCCGGGCTGACCTGCATCAATGTCTCGGGCAACGCGGTGTTCCAGGCCGGCGAGCAGGCCTTCCAGTACCTGACCGGGCCGGGCGGCAAGAAGCCGATCAACGGCATCGGCAGCCAGATGTTCGGGTCCAGCTCCTGCGCGACGCTGTTGCGGGCGCTGATCACCGAGCAGCGGAGCCATCCCATGGAGGTCGAGCTCAACCGCGTGACGGCGCGCTCGATCGAGCTGCAGTCGACGCTGAGCACCGCGCTGGCGGGCGGCGCCACGATCACGGCGGCCTTCGCGAGCGACTCGCTCGCGCGCCAGCTCAAGACGGTGGCGAGCCTGATCGCAGCGCGCGCGTCGCTGGGGATGACGCGGCAGGTCTATTTCGTCTCGATGGGCGGCTTCGACCTGCACGACGGCCTCACTTCGCGGCACCCTCAGTTGATGCAGCAGCTCGGCGGCGCGCTGGGCAGCTTCGATGCGGCGCTGCGCGAGCTGGGCATGGCGGACCAGGTCACCACCTTCACCGCTTCCGATTTCGGCCGCACGCTGAGCAGCAACGGCGACGGCACCGACCACGGCTGGGGCGCGCACCACTTCGTGATGGGCGGCGCGGTGCGGGGCGGGCGCTTCTACGGCACGGCGCCGTCGGTGAGCGTCAACGGCCCGGACGACGTCGGCCAGGGGCGGCTGCTGCCGACGACCTCGGTGGACCAGCTCGCCGCGACGCTGGCGCTGTGGATGGGCGTGCCGGCCAGCGAGCTGCGGACGGTGCTGCCCAACATCGGCAACTTCGCGGCCGCCGACCTGGGCTTCCTGGGCTGAGGTGCACCAGCGTGGATCACCGATGACGACGGGCCGCGCGGCCGGCAGGCCTCCCGGTATATCGGCGCCGGACCGACATCGCCGGCCCCCCAGCCCTAGGGGGCCGCGCGCGCGAAGTTCCGCTACGCAATGTCGGGCGGTTCTCCTAACATCCCTGAAGGCCCCACACACCTCATCGCGGCGCAGACCGTGCACGTCGAGGGCCGCGTTCCACACGCGCCTGAACAGGGAGGCTGAGATGGATGGCATGGTGTTGGGGAGGGGCCCCGAGACGGGCCGGCTCTTGTCCTATCGCGGTCCGGAACGCCGGCGAGGATCGCCGGACCGGTGGTGGCGTCACGCGCTGGAGGAGATCGACCTGGGGGTCTGCCTCGTCGGCGGGGACGGCCAGCTGCTGTATGCCAACAGCACCGCCAGGCGGCAGCTCGACGAGACCTCGCCGCTGCAGCTCATCGACGGCCAACTGGTGGCGCCACAACGCAACGACCAGCTCCGGCTCGAGGGCGCGCTGGCCGACGTGCAGCGCGGCCTGCGCCACCTGATCTGCCTGGGGCGGGGCGCCGGGCGGCTGTCGCTGTCGGTGCTGCCGCTGCAGGACGGCCTGGGGCGCACCGCGCAGGCGCTGCTGGTACTGGGCAAGCGCAACCTGTGCGGCGAGCTGCCGATGCTGGCCTTCGCGCGCGAGCATCAGCTGACCGCGGCCGAGCAGCAGGTGCTGCAGGCGCTGTGCGCCGGCCTGCAGCCACAGGAGATCGCGCAGCGCCACGGCGTGGCGATCTCGACGGTGCGCACGCAGATCGCGAGCGTGCGCGCGAAGACGGCCACCGAGAGCATCCGCGACCTGGTCGCGATGGTGGCGCAGCTGCCGCCGATGCAGGGCGTGCTGCGCGTGGTCGAGCTGCGCTGATCAACCGCGCCGCGGCGCCAGCGTCTTGCTGAAGAGGGCGGTGCCGGCCAGGTCCTTCAGCGTGACCGTCATCGCGCGGGTCTTCGCGTCGATGTCGACCTGTCCGAAGAACTGGGTGTCGACCGCCGGCGCGGCGTTGGCCACGCCCGGTCCCTTTTGGTAGACCACCTGCATGCCGAAGGTGCCGTCGGCCTTGTTGGGGCCGAAGCCGCCGGCATGCAGCGGACCGGAGACGAACTCCCAGAACGGCAGGAAGTCGGTGTGCTTCGCCCGGGCCGGGTCGAAGAAATGCGCGGCCGTGTAATGCACGTCGGCCGTGAGCCAGACGATGTTGTGGAGGCGGTGGCGCTTGATCTCGCTGAGCAGGCGCGCGATCTCCAGCTCGCGGCCGCGCGGCGCGCCGTCGTCGCCATTGGCGATGGCCTCCCATTTGTCGCGGCCCTCGGCGTCCTTGCCGTCGTTCACGTGCAGGCCGATGGGCATGTCGGCCGCGATCACCTTCCACACCGCCTTCGAGCGCTTGAGCCCGTCCAGCAGCCAGCCGATCTGCGGGCGGCCCAGGAAGGCGCTCGCGGCGTTCTCCTCGGTCTGCAGGTTGGCGCTGTTGGGGCCGCGATAGCTGCGCATGTCGACGACGAAGACGTCCAGCAGCGGCCCCTGCGGCAGGTGACGGTAGATGCGCTCGCTCTCGGCGTCGCCGAAGCGGCGCATCGGCGCGTATTCCTGGAAGGCCTTCGTGCCGCGGGCCACCAGCAGCGGGACATTCTTTTCGGTGTAGCGGGCGTCGCCGGAGAGGTCCTTGCTGTCCGAGTAGTTGTTGGTGACCTCATGGTCGTCCCACTGCCAGATCTGCGGGACCTGCGCCGACAGGCGGCGGACATTGGCGTCCATCAGGTTGTAGCGGTAGCGGCCGCGGTATTCGTCCAGCGTCTCGGCGACCTTGCTGGTCTGCTCGGTGACGAGGTTGCGCCAGAGCGAGCCGTCGGGCAGCGTGATCTCGGCGGGGATGGGGCTGTCGGCGTAGATGGTGTCGCCGCTGTGCAGGAAGAAGTCGGGATTGATGCGGCGGATCTGCTCGTAGATCTTCATCCCGCCCCAGGCCTCGTTGATGCCCCAGCCTTGACCGCAGGTGTCGCCGCTCCAGGCGAAGCGCAGGTCGCGCACCGACCGGCTGCCGAAGGCGTCGGGCAGGCGCAGGTGGCCGGGCATCGGCTCGGACAGGACGCGCTCGTTGCGCAGGTCCTACAGGATGACGCGGTAGAAGATCTCCTGGCCGGCGGGCAGGCCGCGCAGATCGACGCGGCCGGTGAAGTCGGAGTCCTCGAGCAGATGCGGACCGCGCACCCGCTGCGCGTTGGCGAAGCTGGCGGTGGTGGACCACTCGAGCCAGAGCCGGGCGGGGCGGTCGGCGCGGGTCCAGATGATGGCGCCATCGGCGATCGGATCGCCGGACTGGATGCCATGGGGCATCTGCGGCCGCATCGCATCGCGGGTGATGAGGGCCGGCGCCTGCGGCGTGCCCTGCGCGCGCAGGCCGTGGGGCGCCAGCAGCGTGCCGCCTCCGAGCAAGGTGCTGGCGTGGAGGAAGCGGCGGCGGTCCATGCGGGTCTCCCGGCGAAGTGGCAAAGCCCGCGATGCTGCCGGTGGGGTATGACGCGGCAGTGAACAGGCTTGAACGAAGCTGACGGCGCGCTCATTTGCAACACTGCCCATCCCCCATTTGCTCCCTCTTGAGGGCGAGGCGAAATCCAATGTTGCGTGATGTCAAAGCGCCCCTATGCGCATCAGATTAGCGTCGATAAAGCTAATCAAACCGTATGGCATGCATGAATCGCATCAACTCGACCGAGAAGGCGATGCGGTTCGAGGAAGTGAAGAAGCGCGATGAACAAACCTATTGATTTCCAGACCATCGTGGGCGCGGACGGCCTGCCCGCATTCGTCGTGCTTCCGTATGACGAATTCGTGCGGCATTTCGAGGCCGTGGGCGACTTGATCCCCGACGCCGTGGCGCAGTTGGTGTTCAACGAGCAGATGACCGGCGCCAAGGCTTGGCGCACGCACCTCGGGCTGACGCAGCAAGCGGTGGCGGATCGGCTCGGGATCACGCAGGGCGCCTACGCGCAACTGGAGGCCAGCCCTCGACCGCGGCGCTCGTCGCGCGAGCGCATCGCGAAGGCCCTGGGCATCCGGCCCGGCCAGTTGAACTTCTGATCCCGCGCCCGCGGCGCGGGCGGTGTTCACTGCCCGGCCGGCGGCTCCCAGAGCTCGACCTGGTTGCCTTCGGGGTCGATGACCCAGCCGAACTTGCCGTATTCAGAGTCGTCGGTCTTGTCGAGCACCTCGCAGCCCTCGGCGCGCAGCGCCTGCAGCAGGGCGGCCAGGTCGGCGACGCGGTAATTGATCATGAAGGACTTGCCGTGCGGGCCGAAGCCGGCCGTGTCCGCCGCGCCGATCGACCAGATCGTCGTGCCGCCGGTGGGCTGGCCCGCCTCGTCCGTCCACTGGAACGCCGCGCCGCCCCAGGGCAGCACGTCCACGCCGAGGTGCGTGCGGTACCAGTCGCGCAAGGCCGCCGGGTCCTTGGCGTTGAAGAAGATGCCGCCGATGCCTGTCACACGCTTCATGGGGAGACTCCCGTCAGGTTGACCGATCGCAAGGACATCGGCGCGTCGGCTCACCGACGATGCACCGCGCCGCGCTTGAGCGTCAGCAGACACAGCAGCGCGATCAGGGTGAACAGCGCGCCGCTCCAGATTTCATAAGGCAGACCGAGCAGCGTGTACGCGGAGGCCTCGCTGCAGTTGGCCGTGACCATGAAGACACTCGGAAGCCTGGTTTCCAGGTCCAGCGCCGTCAGCACGCGATCGGCGAAGGTCATGTCGCAGGTGGCCAGCTTGGAGGCCACTTCATGCTGGTAGCCCGCGGCGAACAGACCCGCCACGCCGAGCGCCGCGGTCAGCAGCAGCGCCACCACGCGCGCGGCGCCCACGCGCTGCAGCAGCCAGCCCAGCGCGCTCACCGCGGCGATCAGCAGGAAGATGCCGCGCTGCATCACGCACCAGGGGCAGGGCTTGACCCCGAACTGGTACTGCGCCACCAGCGCCGCCGCCACGCCGGCGAGCGACACCAGCGCGCTGAAGGCCAGCACGCGCGAGGCGGTCAGCGCGCGCATCAGTCCGCGATCTCGGCGATCAGCTCGATCTCGACGCAGGCGCCGAGCGGGATCTGCGCCACGCCGAAGGCGCTGCGCGCATGCGCGCCCTTCTCGGGGCCGAAGACCTCGCCGATCAGCTCGGAGGCGCCGTTGGTCACCAGGTGCTGCTCGGTGAAGTCGCCGGTGCTGTTGACCAGGCTCATCAGCTTGACGACCCGCTTGACCTTGTTCAGGTCGCCGACCGCCGCGTGCAGCGTGCCGAGCAGGTCGATCGCGATCGCGCGTGCCGCCTGCTGGCCGGTGGCCGTGTCGGTGTCCTTGCCGAGCTGGCCCACCCAGGGCTTGCCGTCCTTCTTCGCGATATGACCCGACAGGAACACCAGGTTGCCGGTCCGGACGAAGGGCACGTAGGCCGCGGCGGGCACCGCCACCGGCGGCAGCTCGATGCCGAGTTGGGTCAGGCGGTCATAGACGGAAGTGCTCATGAGGATGTGCGCGGAAGTGAAAAAAAGCGCCGCGAATCCTACACCCCGGCATGGCGCTGGACGCTGGTGCCCGCAGCAGCCCTGGTCGGCATGGGGCTGGTCCATCGCCTGCCGGTCCTGCCCGGACCGCAGGCATGGGGCGCCTGGCTCGCCTGCGTCGTCGCGCTGGTGTTGACGATGGTGCTGCCGGTCGCCCCGGTGCGGGATCGATCGACGGCGGCCGACGGCAACGTGGACCGGCCCTGGCCGCGATGGGCACGATGGGCGCCATGGCTGCGGGGGCCTGCATGGCAAGGAGGGACGTCACCACCACGACCGCGAGCGCGATCGCGATGGTCGAGCCATTGGCTCGCGTGGGCGCTGCTCGCGGCGCTGGCTGGTGCGGGCCTGACCGCCCACCGCGCCGCGTTGCGCCTGGCCGAGGTGCTGCCGGTGGCGCGCGAGGGCCAGGTCATGACGATCACCGGCCGCATCGCCAGCCTGCCGCAGCGCACCACCGGCCTGGGCGGCACCGAGGGCTGGCGATTCGTGCTCGCCGCCGATGCCGCCTCG
>NZ_VOSR01000139.1:0-2667 GCF_007997345.1 Mitsuaria sp. TWR114 | reverse complement strand
CGACCTGGCCGCCGTGCCGGACGCGCTGATGCCGGGCATCCTGAAGACCGCCCGCCTGGGCTACGACGGCAAGGGCCAGCGCCGCGTGGCCGACCGCGCGCAACTGGCCGCCGCCTTCGACGAGCTCGGCCGCGTCGACTGCGTGCTGGAGCAGATGCTGCCGCTGGCGCTGGAGCTGAGCGTGCTGGTCGTGCGCGGCGCGGGTGGCGAGGTCGTCACCTATCCGGTCCAGCAGAACCTGCACCGCGACGGCATCCTGGCGGTGACCGAGGTGCCGGCGCCGGACGTCGATGTCGCGCTGCAGGCGCAGCGCGGCGGCGAGCGCGATCATCGCGCCGTTGTCGGTGCACAGGTGCAGCTCGGGATAGTGCACGCGCACGCGGCGCTTGTCGCAGGCCGCGTTCAGCTGCTCGCGCAGCCGCTTGTTGGCGCCGACGCCGCCAGCCACGACCAGCCGCTTCAGCCCGGTGTCCTTGAGCGCGAGCAGCGCCTTCTTCACCAGCACCTCGACGATCGCGGCCTGCGTCGACGCGGCCAGGTCGGCACGCTGCGCCTCGGTGATGCCGCCGGGCTGCGCCTCGAGCTTGCGCACCTGCGTCAGCACCGCCGTCTTGAGGCCCGCGAAGCTGAAATCGGGCTTGCCGCTGTGCAGCAGCGGCCGCGGCAGCGCGAAGGCCTCGGGATCGCCCTGCTCCGCCAGCTTCGACAGATGCGGGCCGCCGGGATACGGCAGGCCGAGCAGCTTGGCCGACTTGTCGAAGGCCTCGCCCGCGGCGTCGTCGATGGTTTCGCCGAGCAGCTCGTAGCTGCCGACGTCGTCGACCCGCATCAGCTGCGTGTGGCCGCCCGAGACGAGCAGCGCGACGAAGGGGAACTCCGGCGGATCCTCGGACAGGAACGGCGACAGCAGGTGGCCCTCGAGGTGATGGACGCCCATCACCGGTCGATCGAGCGCGGCGCCCAGCGAGGCCGCCACGCCCGCGCCCACCAGCAGCGCGCCGGCCAGGCCGGGCCCCTGGGTGTAGGCAACGACGTCGATGTCCGCCAGCGACAGGCCGGCGCTGGCCAGCACCTCGCGGGTCAGCGGCAGCACGCGGCGGATGTGGTCGCGCGAGGCGAGTTCGGGCACCACGCCGCCATAGGCCTGGTGCATCGAGATCTGGCTGTGCAGCGCATGCGCCAGCAGCGCGGGCACGCCGTCGCCCGAGGCGTCCACCAGCGCCACGCCGGTTTCGTCGCAGGAGGATTCGATGCCGAGGACACGCATGGAATCAGCCGCCGCTCAATGGTTCTCTTTGGCGTGGTTGATCGAGTACTTGGGGATCTCGACCGTCACGTCGGTGTTGGACAGGATGGCCTGGCAGGACAGGCGCGAATTCGGCTCCAGGCCCCAGGCGCGGTCCAGCATGTCCTCCTCGTTCTCCTCCATCTCGGACAGCGAGGCGAAGCCCTCGCGCACGATCACGTGGCAGGTGGTGCAGGCGCAGACCTGGTCGCAGGCGTGCTCGATCTCGACGTGGTTGTCGAGCAGCGCCTCGCAGATCGTCGTCCCGGACGGCGCCTCGATGGTCTTGCCCTCGGGCGCGTATTCGGGATGGGGAAGGATCTTGATGACGGGCATGGGATGTCCTTGAAGCTGGCGGTGTCGGCTCGCGCTCAGACCTGATCGATGCTGCGGCCGGTCAGGGCCTGCTGGATGCCGCGGTTCATGCGCGCGGCGGCGAAGGCCTCGGTGCCCTTGGCCAGCGCCTGGACGGCGGCATCGATGGCATCGGCATTCGCGGCCGCGTCGTCGACCTGCGCCTTGGCGAGCAGGTCCGACTGCAGCGCGGCGATCTCGGCGCGCTCGGCCTCGCTGAGCAGGTCGCCATCGGCACGCAGCGCGGACTGGGTGGCGAGGATCATGCGCTCGGCCTCGACGCGCGCCTCGCGCAGCTTGCGGGCGGCCATGTCGGACTCGGCGCTGGCGAAACCCTCGCGCAGCATCGTGGCGATCTGCTCGTCGGCCAGGCCGTAGCTCGGCTTGACCTGCACCGCCGCCTCGACGCCCGAGCCCAGCTCGCGCGCGGACACGCTCAGCAGGCCGTCGGCATCGACCTGGAAGCTCACGCGGATGCGGGCGGCGCCCGCGGCCATCGGCGGGATGCCGCGCAGCTCGAAGCGCGCCAGCGAGCGGCACTCGCTCACCAGTTCGCGCTCGCCCTGCAGCACGTGCACCGCCAGCGCGGTCTGGCCGTCCTTGAAGGTGGTGAAGTCCTGGGCCTTGGCGACCGGGATGGTGGCGTTGCGCTCGATGATGCGCTCGACCAGCCCGCCCATCGTCTCCAGGCCCAGCGACAGCGGGATCACGTCCAGCAGCAGGATCTCGCCGTCGGCGCTGTTGCCGGCGAGCTGATTGGCCTGCACGGCGGCGCCGAGCGCGACGACCTCATCGGGATTCAGGTTGGTCAGCACCTCGCGGCCGAAGAGCTCGCTCACGACGCGGCGCACGATCGGCATGCGCGTCGAGCCGCCGACCATCACCGTGCCCTGCACCTCGTCGGCGCCGACCTTGGCGTCGCGCAGCACGCGGCGCACCGCCAGCAGCGTCTTGTTGACCAGCGGCAGGGCCAGTTCGTCGAACTGGGCGCGCGAGACCTCGACGCTCAGCGCGCCGGCATCGAGCGC
>NZ_VOSR01000138.1:0-6271 GCF_007997345.1 Mitsuaria sp. TWR114 | reverse complement strand
CCGGGCCACCAGGACGTGGCCGGCCGCTGGATCGTGCGTCACGCCTATGACGCCGAGGACGGCGGCAAACCCAAGCTGCGCATCGACGCGCTGCGCTGGACCGAGGACGGCTGGCCCCAGCTGTAGGCGAATTTCATGCGGCCGGAGAAGATCGACACGATCCCCGGCCTTCCCACCAGGATTCAGGAGACATTCCGTTGGCAGCCCTCAAGCTGGAGCAGATCGGCAAGCGCTATGGCGCGGTGCAGGTCATCCCCGACCTGTCGCTCGATGTGGCGCCGGGCGAGTTCATCGTGTTCCTCGGCCCGTCGGGCTGCGGCAAGACCAGCCTGCTGCGCATGATCGCCGGGCTGGAGGAAGTGACGGCCGGACGCATCCTGATCGGCGGGCAGGATGTCACCCATGCGGCGCCGGGCCTGCGGCAGCTGGCCATGGTGTTCCAGCACTATGCGCTGTATCCGCACATGACGGTGCGCGACAACCTGGCCTTCGGCCTGCGCAACATCAAGCTGACCGAGGCCGAGATCGACCGCCGCATCCAGGAGGCGGCGCGGATGCTGGAGCTCGACGCGCTGCTGGCGCGTAAGCCGGGGCAGCTGTCCGGCGGCCAGCGGCAGCGCGTGGCGATCGGCCGCGCGGTGGTGAAGGAGCCGGCGATCTTCCTCTTCGACGAGCCGCTGTCCAACCTGGATGCGGCGCTGCGCGGCCGCACGCGGCTGGAGCTGGCGCAATTGCACCGGCGCCTGGGCGCGACCATGGTCTTCGTCACCCACGACCAGATCGAGGCGATGACGCTGGCCACCCGCATCGTGGTGATGAATGCGGGCCGCATCGAGCAGGTCGCGCCGCCGGCGGAGCTTTACCGCCGGCCGGCCACGCGCTTCGTGGCTGGATTCATCGGCACGCCGGGGATGAACTTCATCCCGGTGCGGCGGCTGGCCGATCGGCAGGGACGGGCGGCGGTCGAGCTGCCGGGAGGCCAGGAGATCGGGACGCTGGTCGAGGCGGCGGTGCCGGGCAGCGAGCTCACGCTCGGCATACGTCCGGAGCACCTCGTCACCGCGGCGCGCGGTCCGCTGCCGGCGCAGGTGGAGATGGTCGAGTTCCTGGGTGAGCGGACCCTGGCGCATGTGCGGTTGGTCGACGGCACCCGCGCGATCGCCACGGTCGCGGGCGTGTCGCCGGCGGCTGGAGAGACGGTGCAGCTGGAACTCGCGATGGACGAGGCGCACCTCTTCGACAAGCAGGGACTGGCGCATCACGCGTCGGCGCAGGGAGCGGTGGCATGAGTCCAGAGGTCCCTGCGCGGTCCTCCGTCGGCTTGCGCGCCTCGCGCCCGGCGAATGCGCTGTTCGTGCTGCCCTTCGTCGCGGTCTACGCGCTGCTGTTGCTCTGGCCGCTGGCCAAAGGCTGGTTCATCAGCTTCCACGACCACGACCTGCTGTCCAACGACAGCTTCTTCATCGGCTGGCAGAACTACCGCGAGCTGCTCGCCGACGACGTCTTCCACCAGGTTGTCTGGAACACGATCCGCTTCGTGCTGCTGAGCGTGCCGGTCTTCGTCGGCCTGTCGCTGATGCTCGCGCTGGCGCTGAACCGACCGGGCAAGCTGGCCGCCTTCCTGCGCGCCGTCTTCTTCTGCGCCAGCGTCTTCTCCGTCACGCTGATCACGCTGGTGTGGCAACTCGCCCTGATGCCCGAGCGCGGCCTGATCGCGCAGGGCAGTGCCGCGCTCGGCCTGCCGCAACTGCCCTGGCTCACCAGCGACCTGCTGGCCCTGCCCACGCTCGCGCTGGTGACGGTGTGGTGGATCATCGGCCTGCCGATGATGCTGTTCCTCTCGGCGCTGCAGCAGATCCCGTCCGACGTCTACGAGGCCGCCGCGCTGGACAACGCCAGCCGCTGGCGCACCTTGACGCATGTCACCTTGCCGGCGCTCAAGCGCACGGTGGCGCTGGTGGCCGTCATCGAGGTGATCCGCCAGTTCCAGGTCTTCCCGCAGATCATGCTGATGACCAACGGCGGTCCCAACAACACCACCCGGCCGATCGTGCAGTTCATCTACGAGCAGGCCTTCATGCAGCTCTCGCTGGGCTACGCCACGGCCGCGTCGCAGGTCCTGCTGGCGGTGATGCTGGTCGGCGTCAGCGTGCAGATGTGGCTGGAGCGGCGCGAAGCCGCGCAAGGAGCGCGTCGATGACTCCGATGTTGCGCAAGGGCTGGTTCGACCGCGCGGTGATGGCCGCGCTGGTGCTGCTGGCCGCGTTGTGGATGCTGCCGCTGCTGTGGGTGCTGGCGCTCTCGTTCAAGCCCAACGAGCTGCTGATGGTCCGCACCGACGTCTTCCTGGCGCCGCCCTACACCCTGGCCAACTACGCCGACATCCTGCAGACCTCGGCGGTGTTCCGCTGGCTGGGCAACAGCGCGCTGGTGGCGGCGCTGCAGACGCTGGGCGTGCTGGTGCTGTCCTCGCTGGCGGGTTACGGCTTCGCGCGCTGCGAGTTCCCGGGCCGGCGCTGGCTGTTCCCGCTGGTGCTCTTCGGCCTGGCCGTGCCCTCGCAGAGCGTCTTCATCCCGTTGCACCGGCTGTTCTCCGACTGGGGCCTGCAGAACACCTATGCCGGGCTGGCGCTGCCGGGGCTGGCCGCGCCGTTCGGGGTCTTCCTGATGACGCAGTACTTCAAGGCCGTCCCGATCGACCTGGAGGAGGCGGCGATGCTGGACAACGCCTCGCGCTTCAAGACCTTCTTCAAGGTGGTGCTGCCGCTGACGCTGCCGGCGCAGGCGACGCTGGGCATCTTCACCTTCCTGGCCTGCTGGAACGATTACCTCTGGCCGCTGGTCATCGCGACCAAGCCGGAGATGTACACCTTGACGCGGGGCCTGGCCTCAACGCAGACCAACTTCGCCCAATCGGAGGGATTGGGCTTCCTGATGGCGCAGGCGGTCTTCGCCGGTGCCCCGGTGCTGATGATCTATCTCTTCTTCCAGAAGCATCTGGTGACCGCCGTCGCGGGAACGGGGCGGTCGTGATGAAGCGCTCCCTGTTCATGGTCATGCTGGCCGGCGCGGCGGTGCTGGCCGGTTGCGGCGACAACCACGCCGAGCCCGCGCCCAAGACCGAGATCACGCTGATGCGTTTCTTCGGCAGCTGCGACGCCAAGTTCGGCGCGGTGAACGACGCGAGCCAGGGCGTGGGCGAATGCGGCATCGTGACTGCGATGGTCAACGAGTTCAACGCCACCAACACCGACGGCATCCGCGTGAAGACGCAGACGGCCGAGTGGGCGCCGTACTACGACCAACTGACCGCACGTCTGGTGGCCAAGGACATCCCGACGGTGGCGGTGATGCACGAATCGGCGCTCGGTGACTACGTTCGCCGCCGCCTGATCGAACCGCTGGATGCGTCGCTGCCGGCGCTGGGCATCGACGTGAACGACTTCACCGACCATGCCCGCCGCGGCGTGACGCTGAACGGCCAGATCTACGCGCTCCCCTTCGACACCTGGGCCTGGCTGTGGCACATCAACACCACGCTGATGGGCCAGGCCGGCCTGATGGGCGCGGATGGCAAGCCGCGCCTGCCGCATTCGCCGGACGAGTTGCTCGCGATGGCGCGCCAATTCAAGCAGCGGACCGGCAAGCCGCTGTTTGCCTGGGCGATCGTGAAGGAGACGGCGGCGACCAACCGCACCTTCCAGACGCTGATCGCGCAGCAGGATACGAAGCTGTTCAGCGACGATGGCCGCCGTATCGACATGCACCAGCCGCAGGTGGTCAATGCGCTGTCGCTGATGCAGCGGCTCTATGCCGAGGGGCATGTGAAGCCCAACCTCGACTACGGCGCGGCCAACCAGGCCTTCCTCAACGGCGAGGCCGGTGTCGTGGTGGTCGGCACCTGGACGATCGACCAGTTCCTGCGCGAGGCCCGCAAGCCCGAGTCGCCGCTCAAGGGCGGCTACACCGTCGTGCCGTTCCCGCAGCTGTACCAGCGGCCGGCGGTCTTCGCCGACGGTCACAGCTGGGCGCTGTTCAAGGGTGGCGCCGCCACGCCGGAGCAGCATGCGGCGGCACTCAAGCTGCTCCAGTTCATCTGGCAGCGCAGCGCCGAATGGGCGCGCACCGGCCATCTGCCGGTGCGGCGCTCGGTGGCGCAGAGCGCGGCCTTCCGCGCGCTGCCCTTCCGCGAGAACCTGGCCGAGATCACCCGCACCGGCGCGTCCATGCCCAGCAGCGTGCCGACGCAGCGGGCGGTCGAGCTGCTGATCGGCGAGGACGTGAGCAACCTGCTGGTGTCCGGCAAGCCCATCGCCGAGGTGCAGGACGACGTCGAGAAGCAGGTCAACAAGGCCTTGAAGAAGGTGAGGCGCTGAGATGACGTTCCCGAATGCCGCTGCTGCCGGCGCCCACGCCGGTACCGCATCGCCCGGCGCCGCGGGCGAGGGCTTCCCGGCCGCGCTGACGGTGCACCGCGACTTCGCCATCGGCGCGCTCGATCGTCGCCTCTTCGGCGCCTTCGTCGAGCACCTGGGCCGCTGTGTCTACACCGGGATCTTCGAGCCGGGTCACCCGACCGCCGATGAACAGGGCTTCCGCGGCGACGTGAAGGCGCTGGTGAAGGAGTTGGGCGTCACGCTGGTCCGTTATCCGGGCGGCAACTTCATGTCGGGCTACGACTGGGAGGATGGCGTCGGGCCGCGGGACCAGCGGCCGCGCCGGCTGGACCTGGCGTGGTACTCGACCGAGACCAACCAGGTCGGCACCAACGAGTTCATGGCCTGGTGCGAGGAACTCGGCCTGAGCCCGATGTTCGGCGTCAACCTCGGCACGCGCGGCATGGACGATGCGCGCCGCTACCTCGAGTACTGCTGCCATCCCGGCGGGACGGAGCTGTCGGAACGGCGCCGCGCGCACGGCGTCGAGCCGCCGCATCGGATCCCGCTCTGGTGCCTGGGCAACGAGATGGACGGCCCTTGGCAGATCGGCCGCAAGACGCCGGACGAGTATGGGCGCCTCGCGCAGGAGACCGCCAAGCTGATGCGCATGCTGCAGCCCGGCATCGAGCTGGCGGCCTGCGGCTCGTCGGCCTTCGACATGCCGACCTATGGCGAGTGGGAGGACCGCGTGCTGTCGCATTGCCATGACGAGGTCGACTTCGTCTCGCTGCACAGCTACTTCGTGAAGCCCTTCGCGCCGGACGGCGTGCTGCCGCCCGGTGCGGACACCAGCACCGAGAGCTTCTTCGCCCAGATCGAGACCAATGCGCGCTACATCGAGGCCACCGTCGCGATCGCCGATGCCGTCGCGGCGCGGCGGCGCTCGAAGAAGCGGCTGATGCTGAGCTTCGACGAATGGAACGTCTGGTACCGCGCGCGGCACGGCCATCACCTGAAGCAGGGCGGCTGGCCCGAGGCGCCGCGCTTGCTCGAGGAGGTCTACACCGTCGAGGACGCGCTGCTGGTCGGCGGCATGCTGTGCATGCTGATGAACCATGCGGACCGGGTGAAGGTGGCCTGCCTGGCGCAACTGGTCAACGTGATCGCACCCATCATGACCGAGCCCGGTGGACCGGCCTGGCGGCAGACCATCTTCTGGCCCTTCGCGCTGGCCTCGCGCTTCGGGCGCGGCACCGTGCTGCGGCCGTCGATCGCGTCGCCGACCTATCCCCATGTCAAGGAAGGCGAGCTGCCCTACCTGGTGGCCAGCGTGGTCTGGAACGAGGACGACGGCACGCTCGCGGTCTTCGCGCTGAACCGTCACCTGGCCGCGCCGATGGACCTCGCGGTCGCACTGCAGGGCCTGGGCGGCGACGCCGGGCTGGCGCTCGGCGAGGCCTGGGAGCTCCATGACCTGGACCTCCACGCCACCAACACCGTCGATCTGCCGGACCGCTTCCAGCCGCGCGCGCTGGGCGGCATCTGCGTCGATGGCGACACGCTGCGCGCGACGCTCCGGCCCGCGTCCTGGAACGTGATCGTCCTTCGTCCCCGCTGATCACCGGCTGCCCGGCGGTCGCCGATCCTCCTTCTTCCTCCTGTCGCTCCCATGTCGCTGAACTGGTCCCATCCGCTGATTCCCCAACGCGCCGATCCCCACCTGTCGCTGCACGACGGGCGCTACTGGTTCACCGCCTCGGTGCCCGGCTTCGACGCGATCGAGCTGCGCAGCGCCGCGCGCATCGAGGACCTGCCCGAGGCAACGCCGCGGATCGTCTGGACCCGCCATCCGCAGGGGCCGGCGAGCTGGCACATCTGGGCGCCGGAACTCC
>NZ_VOSR01000137.1:0-3529 GCF_007997345.1 Mitsuaria sp. TWR114 | reverse complement strand
CGTCGAGAGCGTCCCGCCGAAGGTCCGTACCTTCTGAGCGCCGCAGGAGCATTCAAATGATCAAGCGCACCTTCAAGATCTACCGCTACGACCCGGACAAGGACGCCAAGCCCTACATGCAGACCATCGAGCTGGAGCTCGCCGGCAACGAACGCATGCTGCTGGACGCCCTGCTCAAGCTCAAGGAAGTGGATCCGTCGCTGTCGTTCCGCCGCTCGTGCCGCGAAGGCGTGTGCGGCTCCGACGCGATGAACATCAACGGCAAGAACGGCCTGGCCTGCCTGACCAACCTGCGCTCGCTGCCGGACGTCATCGTCCTGAAGCCGCTGCCGGGCCTGCCCGTCGTCCGCGACCTGATCGTGGACATGACGCAGTTCTTCAAGCAGTACAACTCGATCCGTCCGTTCCTGGTGAACGAGGAAGCGCCGCCCGAGAAGGAGCGTCTGCAGTCCCCCGAGGAGCGCGACGAGCTCAACGGCCTGTACGAGTGCATCCTGTGCGCCAGTTGCTCCACGAGCTGCCCCAGCTTCTGGTGGAACCCCGACAAGTTCGTCGGTCCCGCCGGCCTGCTGCAGGCCTACCGCTTCATCGCCGACAGCCGCGACCAGGCCACCGCGGAGCGCCTGGACAACCTCGAGGACCCGTACCGCCTGTTCCGCTGCCACACCATCATGAACTGCGTCGACGTCTGCCCGAAGGGTCTCAACCCGACCAAGGCGATCGGCAAGATCAAGGAACTGATGGTGCGTCGCGCCGTCTGAGGCCCGCACCGCGAGACAGCAGCGCGCACACGCATGAACGCCGTGGACACCAACACCCTCATCGATGAGAGGGATCTCTCCAAGCTCAAGTGGCGTTGCCGCCGCGGGCTGTTGGAGAATGACCTCTTCATCGAGCGGTTCTTCCAACGTCACGAAGGCGCGCTGACCGTCTTGCACGCGGAAGGCCTGCGGCAGTTGATGGACCTGTCCGACAACGACCTGCTGGACCTGCTGCTGGCCCGCAAGGAGCCGGCGGACGACCTGGACCGGCCGGACGTGCATGCCGTGCTGGCGCTGCTGCGGACCCCTCAGTAACAAGAACCCCCCGAAGTCATAAGGAATGCCCATGACCCCGTCTGACGTCAAAGCCACCCTGTCGTTCTCCGACGGCAGCCCGCAAATGGATCTGCCCCTGTACAAGGGCACCATCGGTCCGGATGTGATCGACATCCGCAAGCTTTACGCGCAGACCGGCAAGTTCACCTACGACCCGGGCTTCCTGTCGACGGCGTCGTGCAACTCGACCATCACCTACATCGATGGCGACAAGGGCGAGCTGCTGTACCGCGGCTACCCGATCGAGCAGTTGGCGGTGAACTGCGACTACCTCGAGACCTGCTACCTGCTGCTCTACGGGGAACTGCCGACCCCGTCGCAGAAGGAGGAGTTCGTCAGCCGCGTGACCAACCACACGATGGTCAACGAGCAGATGCAGTTCTTCCTGCGCGGCTTCCGCCGCGACGCGCACCCGATGGCGGTGATGACGGGCCTGGTGGGCGCGCTGTCGGCCTTCTATCACGACAGCACCGACATCAATAACCCCGAGCACCGCGAGATCGCCGCGATCCGCCTGATCGCGAAGATGCCGACGTTGGTGGCGATGGCCTACAAGTACACGATCGGCCAGCCCTACATCTACCCGAAGAACGACCTCTCGTACGCCGGCAACTTCATGCGCATGATGTTCGCCACTCCCTGCGAGGAGTACAAGCCCAACGACGTGCTGGTGCGCGCGATGGACCGCATCTTCACGCTGCACGCGGACCACGAGCAGAACGCCTCGACCTCGACGGTGCGGCTGTGCGGCTCGTCGGGCACCAACCCGTTCGCGGCGATCGCGGCCGGCGTGGCCTGCCTGTGGGGCCCGGCGCACGGTGGCGCCAACGAGGCCTGCCTGAACATGCTGAACGACATCCAGCAGATGGGTGGCGTGGCCAAGATCGGCGACTTCATCAAGCAGGTCAAGGACAAGTCCAGCAACGTCAAGCTGATGGGCTTCGGTCACCGGGTCTACAAGAACTACGACCCGCGCGCCAAGCTGATGCGCGAGACCTGCCACGAAGTGCTGAACGAACTGGGCCTGCACGACGACCCGCTGTTCAAGCTGGCGATGGAGCTGGAGAAGATCGCGTTGGAAGACGAATACTTCGTCGCCCGCAAGCTGTACCCGAACGTGGACTTCTACTCGGGCATCGTGCAGCGCGCCATCGGCATCCCGGTGCCGCTGTTCACCGCGATCTTCGCGCTGGCCCGCACCGTTGGCTGGATCGCGCAGCTCAACGAGATGATCGGCGACCCCGAGTACAAGATCGGCCGTCCGCGCCAGCTGTTCGTCGGCGCCACCAAGCGCGACGTCAAGCCGATCGCCCAGCGCTGATCGGGACCGCGAGTCGCCCCGGCGGCTCGTCGCTGCGAAGCCCCTGCGCCCGAGGCCAGGGGCTTTTCTTTTGAATATTTGATGCGCGGGGTTCGCCCGAGCACGGCTTCCGTCAAGCTTGCGGTATGCTCTGCAAACGTTTGCAATTGACGGAACACGCCAGTTTGGCACGAGCAGGGGACCGAATCTACCAATGAGCACCATCAAGGATGTGGCCGCTTTGGCGGGGGTGTCCTTCACCACGGTCTCGCATGTGCTGAACAACACGCGGCCGGTCAGCGCCGAGGCGCGGGCGCGCGTCCTGGCGGCGGTCGACGAGATCGGTTACCTGCCCAGCGCGGTGGCCCGCTCGCTGCGGCGCAGCGAGACCAAGATCGTCGGCGTGCTGGTGCCCAACGTGCGCAATCCCTTCTTCGCGGAACTGGTCGTCGGCGCCGAGGAGTGGTGCCGCCAGGCGGGCTATTCGGTCTTCCTCTGCAATTCCGACAACGATCCCAAGCACCAGCAGTCCTACCTGCGCACGCTGCTCGAGAAGCGCATCGACGGCCTGCTGCTGAGCTCGGCCGGCGACACCGAGGCGCTGGCAAGCACCTTCCGCCATGCCAGCGTGCCGGTGGTGACGGTGGACCGCCTGGTGCCGGGCGCGCGCGCCGACCGCGTCAGCGTCAACAACCAGCTGGGCGCCTTCGAGGTGGTGCGCCACCTGCTGGAACTGGGCCATCGGCGCATCGGCTGCGTCAGCGGCCCGGGCGAGTTCGAGGTCACCACCGAGCGCGTCGCCGGCTGGCGCAGTGCCATGGAGCAGCGCGGCCTGGCGGCCCGTCCCGAATGGCTGGCCGAAAGCGACTTCAGCACCGCCGGCGGCTACGAGGCCGTCAAGGCGCTGCTGACGCGACAGCCCGAGCTCACCGCCGTCTTCACCTGCAACGACCTGATGGGCATGGGCGCCTTGCGCGCCGCCGCCGAGATGGGCCGGGTCGTGCCGCGCCAGCTGTCGGTCGTGGGCTTCGACGCGATCGAGCTCGGCAGCTACGTCTATCCCGCGCTGACCAGCGTGGGCTGCTCGATCCGCGAGCTCGGCCGGGAGGCCGGCCGCGCGCTGATCGAGCGC
>NZ_VOSR01000136.1:0-28794 GCF_007997345.1 Mitsuaria sp. TWR114 | reverse complement strand
GCGCGCCGGTCAGCGCGAGGAACAGACCCACGCGGCCTGGAAGGCGCGACAGGAACCAACTCCCGCCCACGTCGGGATACAGCCCCAACGTGATTTCCGGCATGGCGAGCCGGCTGCGCGGCGTCACCACGCGGTGCGACGCGCCCGCCATCAGACCGATGCCGCCGCCCATCACGATGCCGTGGCCCCACACGAGCAGCGGCTTCGGATAGCGATGGATCGCGTGATCGAGGCGGTACTCGCGCTCGAAGAAGTCCGCCGCGTCCTTCGGCACGCGGCCGGCGCCGGCTTCACGCATCGCGCGATACAGGCCGACGACGTCACCGCCCGCGCAGAACGCCTTCTCGCCGCTGCCATCGAGGATCACGCCAGCGATGCTGGGATCCTCGGCCCACTGGTCCAGTTGCGCCTGCAGCGCGTCGACCATCGTCAGCGTCAACGCGTTGAGGCTGTCCGGCGCGTTCAGCGTCGCGTGGCCGAAGCGGTGTCCGGACGCCGTCACCAGCGTGCCGAAACGCACCGGCGCGTCGTCCACGCCTTTCATCGAAGAAGTCATCGTGCCCTCCTCACGCGTTGCGCCATTGCGGCTTGCGCTTGTCGAGGAAGGCCTGCACGCCTTCGCGCTGATCCTCCGAATCGAACAGCGCGACGAAGGCTTCCCGCTCGGCCGCCAGCTGCGATCGCGGCGGCGCCGAGCGCGCGCCCTGGATCAGCTGCTTGCACGCGGCGACGCTGGTCGGGCTCTGGCCCTGCGCGCGCTCGGCCCATTGCAGCGCTAGCGCCAGCGCGCCGCCTTTGGGCGCCAGCTCATCCACCAGTCCGATGCGCAGCGCCGTCTCGGCGTCGACGCGCTCGCCCAGCAGCACCAGGCGCTTGGCCCAGGCCTCGCCGACCGTCCAGCTCAGCCACTGCGTGCCGCCCGCGCAGGGCAACAGGCCGACGGTCGCCTCGGGCAGCGCCATCACGGCATGCGGTTCGGCGATGCGAAGGTCGCAGGCCAGCGCGCATTCGAGGCCACCGCCCATCGCGTAGCCATTGAGGGCCGCGATGCTCACGCCGCGGAAACCCGCCAGCGCCTCGAAGGCTTCGCCGAAGCGGCGCGCCATCGTTGCGGCGACGCCCTTGTCGCCATCGGCGAAGAGCTTCAGGTCGGCGCCGGCGCTGAAGAACTTTTCGCCCTCGCCGGTGATGACGAGCGCGTAGATGTCGCGATCGGCGTTGAGGTCGGCCACCAGGCGCGTCAAGGCGGCGAGGCTGTCGGCGGTCCAGGTGTGGGCGGGCGGGTTCGTCAAGGTGACGACGGCGGTGTGGCCGCGTCGCTCCAGGCGCAGCCCGGCGTAATGGATGTCGCTTTCGGTTGAGAGGGGCATGGTGACGAATGGAAGAAGAAGTGTGGTTGGCGACGGCCGCTCTCTCGCAAGCGGGAGAGCAGGAGGCGCAAGCAGCGAGAGCTGCAGTGATCACCGGATCGCTTCAGGCGCGTGGTCCTGCAGCATCCGGCGCGCGACGATGACCCGCATGATCTCGTTGGTGCCTTCGAGGATCTGGTGCACGCGCGCGTCGCGCAGGTAGCGCTCCAGCGGGTACTCGCGGATGTAGCCGTAGCCGCCGTGGATCTGCAGCGCCTCGTTGCACACGCCGAAGCCGATGTCCGTCGCCAGCCGCTTGGCCATCGCGCAGTACACCTGCGCATCGGGCGACTTCGCATCCAGCTTGGACGCGGCCAGCCGCACCATCTGCCGCGCGGCCACGAGCTCGGTGGCCATGTCGGCGAGCTTGAACTGCAGCGCCTGCATGTCCGCCAGCGCCCGCCCGAACTGGCGCCTCTCGTGCATGTAGCGCTGCGCCGCGGTCAACGCGCCCTGCGCGGCGCCCACCGAGCAGGTCGCGATATTGATGCGGCCGCCGTCCAGCCCCTGCATCGCGATGCGAAATCCCTGCCCTTCCTCGCCGAGCAACTGCGCCGCCGGCACGCGCACCCCATCGAAGGCGATCGCGCGCGTGGGCTGGCTGTTCCAGCCCATCTTGTCCTCCTTGCGGCCGTACTCGATGCCTGCGGCATCGGCCTCGACGAGGAAGGCGGAGATGCCATCCGCGCCCGCCCCGCCGGTGCGCGCCATCACGACCAGCACGTCGGTCGCGCCCGCGCCGGAGATGAAGGCCTTGCCACCGTCGAGCACATACGCATCGCCATCGCGCCGCGCCGTCGTGCGCAGCGATGCCGCATCCGATCCCGCACCTGGCTCGGTGAGGCAGTAGGACGCGAGCTTGTTCCCCGCGCACAGCGACGGCCCCCATTGCGCCGCGACCTCGGGCCGCGCGAACGCCGTCACCATCCACGTCGCCATGTTGTGGATGCTCAGGAACGCCGTCGTCGACGGGCAGGCCGCGGCCAGCTCCTCGAAGACCAGCGTCGCGTCCAGCCGCGGCAGGCCGAGACCACCCGCCGCCTCGTCCGCGTAGAGCCCGCAAAAGCCCAGCTCGCCCGCATGCCGCAGCGTGTCGCGCGGGAAGATCCCGCCCGCGTCCCACGCCGCCGCATGCGGCGCCATCTCGTCGCGCGCGAAGTCCCGCGCCGCCTGCTGGAAGGCGCGCTGCTGCTCGTTCAGCTCGAAGTCCATGGGCGGCTCCGCCTCACTTCAGGCTGATCGTCGTGTTGACGCCGCCGGCGGACGCATCGTCGAACCAGCGCGCCGTCACCGTCTTCGTCTGCGTGTAGAAGAGCACCACCTGCTTGCCGTAGGGCCCCAGGTCGCCCAGCTTGGAGGCGCGCGATCCCGTGAACGAGAACAGCGGCACCGGCACCGGAATCGGCACGTTGATGCCGACCTGGCCGACGTCGATCTCGTCCTCGAAGCGCCGCGCCGCCGCGCCGGACTGCGTGAACAGCGCCGTGCCGTTGCCGTTCGGGTTGGCGTTGATCATCGCGATCGCCTCGTCGAGCGTGGCGGCCTCCGCGACGCACAGCACCGGGCCGAAGACCTCCTGCTCATAGATGCTCATGCCGGGCTTCACGCCGCTGAACACCGTCGGGCCGACGAAGTTGCCCTCCTTCAGTTGACCGCTCAGCGGCGGCAGCCGGCCATCGAGCGCCAGCGTCGCGCCATCCTCGATGCCGCGCGCGATGAGCCGCTCGACCCGGTCGCGCGCCGCGCACGAGATCAGCGGCCCCACGTCCGTCGTGGCCGAATCGCCGGCGCCGACGCTCAGGCCCCTGGCCTTCTCGATCAGCTCGGGCAGCCAGTCGCGCGCCGCGCCGACCAGCACCGCCACCGACACCGCCATGCAGCGCTGCCCCGCCGCGCCGAAGGCGGCGCCCACCAGCGCGTTGAGCGTCTGTTCCTTGTGCGCGTCGGGCAGCACGACGGCGTGGTTCTTCGCGCCCATCATGCATTGCACGCGCTTGCCGGCTTTCGTGGCGCGGTCGTGCACCAGCGTGCCCACGCGCGTCGAGCCGACGAAGGACACGGCGCGGATGTCGGTGTGATCGCACAGCGCGTTGACCACGTCCTCGCCGCCATGCACGACGTTGAGCACGCCCTTGGGGATGCCGGCCTCCAGCGCCAGCTCGACCAGCCGCATCGTCACCATCGGATCCTGCTCCGAGGGCTTGAGCACGAAGGTGTTGCCGCAGGCGATCGCCATCGGGAACATCCACAGCGGGATCATCGCGGGGAAGTTGAACGGCGTGATGCCGGCGCACACGCCCAGCGGCTGCAGCAGCGTGTAGGTGTCGACGCCGCTGGCGACGTTGTGCGCGCGCTCGCCCATCTGCAGCAAGCCGATGTTGGCTGCGTGCTCCACCACCTCCAGGCCGCGGAACACGTCGCCCTCGGCATCGGCCAGGGTCTTGCCCTGCTCCGCCGTCAGCGTCGCGGCCAGCGACTTGAGGTGATCGCGGATCAGCTGCTGGTACTTGAGGAAGATGCGGGCACGCGCGCCGATCGGCGTCTTGCGCCAAGTCTTGAAGGCCTCGCGCGCGGCGGCGATGGCGGCCTCGACTTCGTCGGGCGTCGCCATCGGCACGCGCGCCAGGCGCTGCTGCGTCGCGGGGTTGATCACGTCGCGCCATTCGGCGCTGCGGGATTGAACGAACTCGCCGTTGATCAACAGCGGAATGCGCGGCACATCGTCGCGGGTCATCGTGTCTCCTGGTACTCCCCTCGGTCAGGGGCTCCAGAAGAATCTATCGGCGAACGGCCCGCGCGGCGCGCCCGCGCCCCGCTGTGAAAAGGAAAAGTGGCGAAGCGCTTCGCAGCCCGGCGACCTGTCCCGCGAAGTTTGCGAATCAGGCGGACCGCGCAGCGGGTCGCGCCACGCATGACGCTCAATCGGCCAGGCGCCTCAGCTCATCGAGGAATCTCGCCGCCGCCACGTCCGACGGCCACGGCTCCCACGGCGTGCCGCCGTACAGCGCCTGCAAGGGATCGGTGTCGAGCACAGGGTGCGTGATGCCGAGCACCTCGCGCACTTCGCGCTCGGACCAGCCGGTGCAGTGCACGGCCTCGGTCGCGGCGGCGATGCTGTCGGCACGCTTGTGCAACGCATGGGTGTCCGGCGTCCAGTCCGGCATCCGGTAGCGCGTGGCGATGGCCTGCATCAGCCGGTCGCCGACGATGCGGAAGGGCTCGCCCAGCACGCGCTTGAGCGGCGAGATGCAATCGAAGCCGAGGAAGCCCTCCTCGGCGTCATGCAGCAGTTCAGCGCGTTGCAGCGCGAGGGAAAGCGAGGTGCCGGCCTCCCGCGCCCATTGGCGCCGCAGCGCCAGCACCAGCAGCGAGTGCTGCGCCACGGACAGCGGCCAGGGCCAGGTGGATTCGCCGCCCCAGCGGTAGGTGCGTGCCAGGCGCAGCGCGAGGTCCTGGTCGGTCCAGGCCTGCGGCGACGGATTGATCAGGTCGAGCGCCGCCCCGGAGGGCAGGCGGATCCAGGCGCGGAGATGGTCGGTCATGCGGCCGACTGTAGCGAGCCGCCCCGGCCAGGATTGGCAGCAGCGGCTCTGGCCCACGTCGCCCCCGCCCGGCGGGCGTCCCTCGCGCCCGCGACGCGACCGCGCGTTTCCCCTCGATGCCGGAACCGGCATCAACGGCCCTGCCGATTTCATTGGTGCGGCCAGCGCCCGCTTCCTAGCATCCTCCGCGGGTCCGAAAACCGCCGCGGCACGACCCGCGGCGGCGCGGACCCGGTCACGACAACCACAAGACCGGAGACAAGACATGACCCTCACCCCTTCGCGCCGCGCGAGCGTGTCGCGCTGGCTGCGCCACGCACGCGCCGTCCTCGCCCTGGGTGCCGCCGTCGTCGGCGCAGCGTCGCCGCCGCGCCCTGGACGCTCACCGGCTCCCTGGGCACGCACGATCCCAACATCTACAAGACCAGCACGACCTGGTGGATCTTCGAGACCACCGACAACAACGGCATCGGCGTGAAGTTCTCCAGCGACGGCCACGCGTGGACGCAGGGCGTGCCGATCTTCGGCAGCGGCCTGTCCTGGTGGCAGCAGTACGTCGCCGCCGGCAAGCCGGCCCAGGTCTGGGCGCCGGGCTGCGGCGAATGGGGCTCGATGGGCTACTGCTACTACGCGGTGTCGAGCTTCGGCTCGCAGAAGTCGGCGATCGGGCTGACCACCTCGGCGGGCGGCATCGCCGCCGGCAAATGGGTCGACCAGGGCGCCGTCGTGACTTCGGCGCCCGGCGACACCTTCAACGCGATCGACCCGGCGCTGGCCAAGACGACGAGCGGCAGTCCCTATCTGGTCTACGGCTCGTTCTGGAACGGCATCTTCATCCGCCCGGTCAGCAGCACCACGCTGAAACCCTCGGGCACGCCGGTCAACATCGCGCGCGACAACGTCAACGGCATCGAGAACGGCTTCGTCATCTCGCATGCGACGAACGGGACGACCTGGTACTACCTCTTCGCGTCCAAGAACGCCTGCTGCAAGGGCGCGGACAGCACCTACCGCATCGTCGTCGGGCGCTCGAGCTCGATCACCGGGCCCTACGTCGACAAGGCCGGCGTGGCGATGATGTCGGGCGGCGGCACGGTGCTGGCGTCCAGCGGCTCGCGCTTCAAGGGACCGGGCGGGCAGTCGCTGCTGGCCGACGGATCGGTCATCGCCTGGCATGCCTACGACGCGCAGAACAACGGCGCGCCGGTGCTGTTCATCAACAACGTGACCTGGGGCTCGGACGGGTGGCCGCAGCCCGTGTGGTGAGCGTCCGCCGCGTCGCGGTCCTCGCGGCGGTGCTGGGGGCGCTGGCCGGGCTCGTGGCCGGCTCGCTCGTCGGCCCTGGCCGCGAGCCCGTCACGCTGGCCGAGCAGGTCATCCCACCGACGACGGCACGGCCGGCGCGCCCGGATCCCGCCTTCGCGGCGGGCGCCGCATCGGCGAGCCTGCCCGCGCCGCGCCCGGCCGGTGCGGACGGTCGCGTCGACCTCGGCGCGCTGCTGCGCGCGCCGCTGTCGGAACTCCGCACCAGCCTGCTGACCGCGCTGCGGCACCGGTCCGAAGGCGGCTGGCTGTACGCCCGCGCGCTAGCGCGCCAGTGCTCGGCGCTGGAGATGGTCGAGATGCGCGAGCACCTGGCGCCCGCCGCCTTCCAGCCGGCGATCGACCTGAACCAGCCGGGCGCGCAGCGCGCGCTCACGCTGCGCGACCAGCTCATGGCCGGTTGCTCGCAGTTGCAGCCGGACGAACTGCTCGAGGCGATGAACGTGCCACCGGGCGCGGCCGATCCGCTGATCGCGGTGATGGACCAGCCCGCCCGCCCCGGCAGCGCGCAGGCCCGCGAGCGCCTGGCGGCCATCCTGTCGCGGCCGGACCCGTTGATGCTCGCCGAGCTCGGCCCCAGCCTGCTGGCGCGCGACGGCGAGGCCATCGTCTTCGACGGCAAGCGCATCGACGGCGATGAACGCCAGTTGCTGGAGGGCGCGGCGGTCCTGCTGCCCTGCTCGCTCGGGCTGATCTGCGACGGGCAGGACGTCAACGTCTGGGGGCCCTGCCTCATCGACGGCATGTGCAAGGTGTCGTCGCGCGAGGACTTCGTGATGAACAACGTCCAGGCCAGCGAGCATCCGGAGCGCCGCGCGGCGGTGCTCGCCTGGGTGGAGCGGCTGCGCGCCGCGGTCGTCGCGGGCGACGTGGATCGCTTCCTCAAGCCGCCGACATGAGCGCCGGCCCGTTCGCCGCTTGAGCGCCGGCCCGGGCGGCGGTGTACGAGTGCTCAGGCGGCGGCGGTCCCGGCCGCCGAGGCCCCGACCAGCTCGCAGAAGCGCGCCAGGTCGACATTGCCGCCGCTGATGACGATGCCGATGCGCTGGCCCTGGAGCTGATCCCTCATCGCCTGCACCGCGGCGAAGCCCAGGCAGCCGGTCGGCTCGACCATCATCTTCATGCGCGTCGCGAAGAAGCCCATCGCCTCGACCAGCGCGGCATCCGGGACGGTGACGACGTCATCGACCAGGCGCCGGATCAGCGCGAAGGTCAGGTCGCCGAGCTGCTGCGTCTGGACGCCGTCGGCGATGGTGCGCGGCGTGTCGATGTGGACCAGCTTGCCGCTGCGGAAGGACTGCTGGCCGTCATTGCCCGCATCGGGCTCGACGCCATAGACCTTCGCGGCCGGCGACAGCGCCCGCACCGCCAGCGCGGTGCCCGACAGCAGCCCGCCGCCGCCCAGCGGCGTGAACACGGCGTCCAGCGGGCCGACCTCCTCGATCAGCTCCTTCGCCGCGGTGCCCTGGCCGCTGATCACGTCGGCATGGTCGTAGGGCGGAATCAGCGTCAGGCCATGCTTCTCCGCCAGGTCGCGGCCGATCTGCTGGCGGTCCTCGGTGTAGCGGTCGTAGAGGACGACTTCGCCGCCGTAGCCGCGCGTCGCGGCGATCTTCGCGGCGGGCGCGTCCTTGGGCATCACGATGGTGGACGGCATGCCCAGCAGGCGCGCCGACAGCGCGATCGCCTGCGCATGGTTGCCCGAGGAGAAGGCCACCACGCCGCGCCGGCGCTGCTCGGGCGTGAAGCGCGACAGCGCGTTGAACGCGCCGCGGAACTTGAAGGCGCCCATGCGCTGGAAGTTCTCGCACTTGAAGAAGACGCGGGCGCCCAGCCGCTCATCGACGGTGCGGGACGTGAGCACCGGCGTGCGGTGCGCCTGGCCCTCGATGCGGCGGGCGGCGGCCTCGACGTCGTCGAAGCTGGGGAGATCCAGCGGCGCGTCGGCGGATGCGGGGGCGGATACGGAGGCTGAGGGCATGGCGGGCGTGGCGGTCAATCTCGGCTCCTGGTCGATGGGACGCGCCATCATGCCTGCGCGCTGTACCGCAACAGGCTCAGGCCTGCCATACACCGTAGCCGGCCTCGCGCAGGCCGATGGCCAGTTCCACCTCCATCTCGCGCGCGGCCTCGTAGGGCATCGGGTTGTAGACCTCGTAGAGCTGCGGCAGCAGGCGCAGGCCGTAATCGAAGACGAAGCGGTTGGCCTGGATGCCGGCCTTGTGCTTGTCGAAGCGCAGGTCGGGATCGAGGCCCGTCATGCCGACGTAGACGAAGGGCATGCCGAGCCGGTAGTCCGGGTTGGCCTTGCGAAAGCGCGGCTCGTTCCAGACCTGGTCCGCGAGCTCGACGACGTAGACGTGGTGGTGATGGCGCTTCTCGCGCGGCGCCTTGGGTGCAGCGGCCGTCTTCACCTTCCTGGCGGGCGCGGGCGCAGCCTCGCCGCCTGCCGCCACAATCGCCTTCTTCTTCCGTTTCCCGACGCCATCCGCCATGCCCTTGTCCTCTTACCTCTCCACCTCGCCGGCCGTTGCCGAGCGCGTGTTCATCCACGACTCCGCGCAGGTGATCGGCGACGTGACGATCGGCCCCGACAGCTCCGTCTGGTGCAACACCGTGCTGCGCGGCGACGTGAACCGAATTGTCATCGGCACCGGCAGCAACATCCAGGACTTCGCGATGGGGCATGTCTCGCACAAGTCCGCGAAGAAGCCGGAGGGCTCGCGCTGATCATCGGCGACCACGTGACGGTGGGGCATTCGGTGATCCTGCATGGCTGCCGCATCGGCAACGAGTGCCTGATCGGCATGGGCTCGATCGTGATGGACGACGTGGTCGTCGAGGACCGCGTGATGATCGGCGCCGGCAGCCTGGTGTCGCCGGGAAAGGTGCTCAAGAGCGGCCACCTCTATATCGGCCGGCCGGCGGTCGCGGTGCGCGAGTTGACGGCCGAGGAGATCGTCTACCTGAAGTACTCCGCCGAGCATTACATCCGGGTCAAGGACAACTACCTGGGCGGCTGATTGGCGCTGCCGCCGACTCCGCAATGCTGAAGCAGAAACTCCGCCTGCCACCGATGGCCGCGCAGGCGTAGCGTTCGCATCCTTTGGTGATGCAAGCCAAGGTTGCGGCGTCGATCGCCCGAGATACCGAACGTGCCGAACGCGCGGCGAGCCGAAGCCCGCCAAGCGCCACGCCAGCTCGCCCCCCGGGCGCACTGCCTCTGCAGAACGCCCTTCAGCGCCAGGTCGACGCCAGCCCGCGCATCCGGGCGCAACAGCAGCAGATCGATCGGCTGCTCAGTCCGCCGCTGCGCGTGCCCCAACGCGCCGAGCGTGCCCTGCCAGTCGCTTCAACGGGAACGGTCGGGGCCGTCGTGCAGCGGGCTCAGTTCACGCTGAGCTTCCCCCAGGTCGGGCAACTGCAACTCGCGGGGCCGCGTCAGCACCTCTTCAGCGACTTCCTGGCGGGCGCTGGCTACACCTACGACAGCCGCACTCGTGCCGTCAACACCGGCGCGACCGGCGCCGCCAACTTCGCCACCTTCAAGCAGCAGTTCGACGCCTACGTCCTGCAGCACCAGGTGGTCGAGCTCGGGCCCGAGGAACGACTGGCGGGGATCCGGTCGGCGGGGGAGCGACGGGTGCGAGAGAAGTATCCGGGCGCCGAGATCGAGACGCTGGCCAAGGAGGGCAAGAACAACTGCGGGATCTATCGCGTTCAAGCGAAGGACGCGGCGGCCATCGTCATCAAGGTGCTCTCGAAGGGCCTGCCCGCAGCGGCAGGCGCGGCGACGCACGTCCCCGCGCTTCGCGAGCGCTTCATTGACCCGGATGAAGGCGACCCGATCGACATCGGCATTCCCCTCGCTTTCGAGGAGATCCAGGAAGGACCGCTCTCCTTCGGTCTCGCGACCTACCAGGCGCATGGGGTCATGTCGCTGAATGCGGCATTGGAAGTGCAGGACCTCCCCGTCGAGCGGCTACGAGGGGCCGCCCGCGGGCTGGGTTGGCGCGTCGCGGCATTCCATGTCGCGCCGATCGAGCGCAACGACGTGAAGGACGGTTCGTACCTGGTGCACGGCGACCTCAATGCCTCCAACCTGATGCTGTCCATGGATGGCGTGGTCGGGCTGGTCGACGTGGACGACCTGAAGCTGGGCGACATCGGCCACGTGAAGTGGGATCTGGACAGTCTCCTGGGCAGCCTGCGCACGGTGCTGGTGGCGCGATACGGAGCGCCCGCGGCGGAGAAGGTCGCGACGCAGATGAAGCAGGGTTTCGTCGAGGGCTATACGGCGCGCCTGGCGAGCGTGCGTGGCAGCGACGACATACTGCGGCAGTTGTCCGGCACCCTGTCCGGCTGACCCCACGCACGCTGCACGGCGTCAACAGCGTCAACGGCGAGGCCTCACCCGGCGGCCTATCGCGGGAACCGGATGGCTGCTGCCTTCGGGCTGCTTCCGAGACGGTGCGGAAGTCCTTCCTGCAATACTCCCCCGCATGTCTCCCAGCGCCGATCAGCCCTCCCTCTTCGACGACTTCGATCCGCCGGCCGATGCCCTGCCCGGCGGCATGCGTTATCAGTCCGCTTTCCTGTCGCCCGACGAGGAGCACGCGCTGATCGCGCTCATCGGCACGCTGCCGCTTGAAGCGGCGCAGTACAAGCAATACACCGCGCGCCGCCGTGTCGTCAGCTATGGCGGCAGCTTCGACTACGACGCCAACCGCCTGCGCCCCGCGCAGCCGCTGATCGAAGCGCTGCATCCGCTGCGCGAGCGCGTCGCGCAATGGGCGGCGATCGCGCCGGATGCCCTCGTTCACACGCTGGTCGCCGAATACGCGCCCGGCACGCCGCTCGGCTGGCATCGCGACGTGCCGGACTTCGAGGACGTGTTCGGCGTGTCGCTCGGCGCTCCGGCGACACTGCGATTCCGCCCCTACCCGCCCGATGCGCCCAAGCGCGCCGACGTCCTCAAGCTCACCGTCGAGCCGCGATCGATCTACGCGCTGCGCGGTCCTTCGCGCTGGGCGTGGCAGCACAGCGTCGCGCCGGTCGAGCGGCTGCGGTGGTCGATCACGTTCCGGACCGCGCGAGCGAAGTGATCGATGAACACGGGGCCTGCGTCGATGGCCCCACGCCACGCCGGTCCTTTGCACCAAGCCGCTTGACCGTCCTCGCGGCTCGCCCCTACGATCGCGCGCGCTTCGCAGTCATCGCCATGACCTGCACCGAGCCGTAAGCGTTTACGTCAGCCAACGCGCAACCCCGCCGGTTCCCCGACGCAGCAGCGTCGCGCCGGCTTGCGCATAGGCATTGCAATGACCACGCACTCCACCACGGTTCGTTCCACTTTCAACCACCTCAGCTTCCCCTCCCCCGACGCTCCCGCGACGGCCGCGTTCTTCGAGCATTTCCTCGGCTTCTCCGTAGCCGCCTTCGGCCACAGTCGCATCGTCAAGAAGGACCAGCTCGACATCGTCATCGAGGACGGCCGCGACCGCGATTGCACCTGGCCGCGCAACTTCCATGTCGGCGTCGAAGTGGCGACGCGCGCGGACCTCGAGCGCATCCATGCCGACATGCTGGCGGCTGACATCCGCATGGAGACGGAGCTGATCACGCACGTGCGCGGCTCGCGTTTCTTCTGCTGGATGCCGGGAGGCGTGATGCTGGAGGTCAATACCCGAGAGGACGCGGCAGCGGAGTTCCGCGGGACGTTCGCGAGTCAGCGGGGTTGACGGGCGGTTGCTGATCGGGCGGATCAGGATTTCGTACGGTTGAGACACCATGATCGATCCGTCAATGTCGACCTCGCGAAGCACCGCCTCGAAGTTCTGATCCGGAGATCGAATCGTCAGGAGCTCCCCTCGGCCCTGAGCCCACCCAGCGGCATTCAACGCTGCGTCACGAAGAGTCAGTTGCGCCAATCGCCTGTCCATTGCTTGAGGACTTTGAAATCTTGCGGTGAGCCTGGCCAAAGGGCGATCTTGTAAGAGTCCTTACCTGCCAGGCCGTGCTCTCCTATTCGCTCGAGACCACTGAACAGCACAACGACTTGGTAGTCTCCGGCGGATACCGAAAGGAAAAGCCGCTCTGGGCCGGTGCATTCGTGGAGTTGCAGATGCCCTGTCTCAAAGCGCAGTGAGCATGAGAAGGCGTGATCGAACGACCCAAGGTCAATGGTCTGCTCCTCTGCGAAAACTTCAACTTCAACTTCGACGGGGACGTCCATGTTGCTGGCCGGCGCTATAGCCACGACCGACTCTGCCACCTTGCCACCATTGCGTAGGTCGTCGTCCGACCAGTCCTCAGGAGCCGACCAGTTCGCTCCACCGTTGGCAATGTAGAACTGAAAGTAGTCGGCAAAGACGACAAGGGAGGAACGATGAAGGAGCGGCATACGTTCTTGCGGCCTGCGATCTGCAACTCGCTGACTATGCCAGCCCGCGACTCCGAAATCCGCCATACATTGACTTCAGTGTCTGGCTGGGCATCGTCCTTCGCGATGGTCGCGATCAGATGTCCGATTCCGCTGCGAAGCCCAGTCTTCACTCCGAGAGCTATGCACAACGACGTACCCATTTCAAGACCGCTCACAAGGCTTTCGAATGACGGGCACGGCCTCGCCCGCCGCCACGGTGGATGGCGCGACGGAACACGCAGCTACCTTTTGGCGGCGCTGCTGAGCATTGCGGCCGGCACGTCAGCTTGCGCTTCCGGGACGGTGGAGAGTTCGAGGACTTCCGGCGGCGCATCTGGAGGCACATCCGGCTCGGCCGCTTCAGCCGCAGGGAGCGCCCAGTCCAGCGGCACGCTGTGCCAGGCCGACGAGGTGGTCGCCTTCTCCTGCCCGACAGCGACCAAGATCGTCTCGCTGTGTGCCAAGCCCGAAGCCGGCCCGGCCGCGAAGCAACTGACTTACCGCTACGGCACGGCGAAGAAGGTGGAACTGGAATACGTCGCCACGGCCGACAACGGCAAGCGTTTTGGCGCCACCGTCTCGCCAGCGGCGCCGGGCGCGTCGGTGCATCAACTCTGGTTCAACCGAGGCGACATTCGCTACCTGCTCACCGAGTGCGTCGGTGGCAGCTGTTCCCACGGCGCCGGCGTGGCAGTGCTCAATCCGGAGAAAGTGCTGATGAGCGCGCGCTGCGTGGCCGGCGATACGCCGAGCCAAGCCTTCTTCTCCCGCTCGCTGATCGAGTTCGGCAACGGCGCGGACGACACCCGCTCGCGCACCGAGCTGATCAAGATCGAGGACTCGGACAACAGCCTGGACAAGATCTACAAGGCGGAGCGTCCACCTCGGTGAGCGTTAGACGCGGATGGAGGCATTCAGGACGACGAACGGCCTCGTCGTCTGCGATCCCCCTCGCCGCGAGCTCGATCCGAGTTGCTGGTTAATCGACGATGGTCTTGTCGGGCCAACAGAGGTGGGTGCGTTCTCTCACGTGTTGCTTGATGACGTGAAGGGGCTTACCTCTGGCATGTGACCCAAGCGGCGCGACTGTGCGTCGCTGATGTCCGCCTCCGCTGCGGACCTGCCAATCGGTGGCTTACGGCTGCTTCAGGCTGATCTCGGTCGTTGGACGACCGGGCTCCACGTGACCGCTGTTGCCAGAAGCGGTCGAGCGATGCGGCACGGCCTGGCCGGCTGCTTCCCCCCCCGGAACCGGCCTTTGGGCCGGACGCTTGCATTCGGACTGGTCAGGCGACCGCCATCGCGTCCCGCGACGGTCGCAGATTGACCCACTGCCGCCATTCGACGTTGCCCGAAGCTGTCGGACGACCGGGCCTCGGCGCTACTCGCTGAGCGTCCAGGGAGCAGCCGTTCGTGGCCACCGGGACTCGGCCACAAGCGGCCCGTCGCGTCGCGCTCGACAGATTGGCCGCGGCGAGGTCCCTGAAGGACAGGTTTTCAGCGACGAGTCTGGACCCTTTCGTTGACCCCGATCCGGCCACAAGCTGACCGTCGCGGCCGCTCGAAAAACTCGCCGCGGCGTGCCGGGGAAGGACCGCTGTTCGGCGATGAACCTGAGTCTCCGGCCGGTCCAACCCAGCCGTCAAGCAACACTCGGGCGCTCGCAGAAGCGGATGTCGGTAGGCATTTGGGATCCCTGGCCGCAGTCTAGGAGTCGCGGATCGGAGTGGTTGGCGAGCAGTCGGAGAAGGCCGCATGGAGCATGGAGCGCGGTCAAGCGATCCATTCGACATTGCGAACCCGCCAGAGTCGCCATTAGACGATACGCAACATGCAGCAAGACATTCGACTGACGAATCACGGCGGTCGCCATTGCAACTGGGTAACCATTACTGGGCCGGCGCAGCGGACGAATGCCCGCATACTAGCGAGTTGGGCCTGCCGAGGAGGCGCCTGCTCCGTCGGGCCTCATACGTGTTGTGGATGCCGCTGTCCCGATGCCGTCGTAACGTCCCTATTGGTTCGGACTAAGCGGGACTCACGGACATGTTTCGGCTAATAACTTACAGCGCGTTGGGCTTCGCACTGTCCGGATGCGCCTCCCTCAAGCACACCACCGAGCCAGAGCGAATCCTTCCGCTTCCGAGCGAATCAGTCCCGGTACCGGCGTCATTGAAGGACACGACCGGCGTGAAGTGCGGGCTCTCGCCGGCCGCCACCGTCGACGGATCGATTCCGACCGAGATCGAACGCTTCACGCAGGCCATGTACTGCGCATACAGCACCGACGAGAGCCAGCAGGGGCCTTGGATCCGACGGTTCGTGGAGAAGGGGGTGACACTTTCCGACCAGACATGTGGCCTCTTCTTCGATACCCTCGAACGTCGCCGGGTCGATGCGGCATATGCTCAGACCAACATGAACATCGGCGGGACCGCCGTGACAGCAGTATTGTCGGCTGCGGGTCACAACGCCCGCTCGGCGTTCAACGTGGCAACTGCGCTGGCCTTTGGAAACGCATGGTTCGAGAACTACAAGGGAAACTTCGTCCTCACGCCGCAACTTGGCAAGCTTCACGAGAAGCTGAAGACTGAGCTGCGAAAGCCCATTGGCGATCGCATCAAGGAGCGTGCCGCATCGGGCGACTACGCCAGCTTTGACCTCGCAAAGGTCGATCTCCAGGAGTACGACGAGTTGTGCTCGCACAAGGCTATCGTGCTCTTGCTCGAGCGAAGTGTCGAAGCCGCTCAGATCCGAACTTTCGCAACCGGCCCCTCATCAGCCGATGTCGAGCAGGCCGAGGTCCTCGAGGCTGAATTGTTCGCACTGGCGAATCCGGGAGTCTCCGGTGCCTTCGCGAAGGGAGAGGTCGAGGAGCTCTATGTCGTCGCGATGACTGCGAGCAAGGAGCGCCGATTGCTCGTGGCCGCGGCCATAGCCAAGCTTGACCCAAAGACGGCGCCCTACCTCAAGAACCTCAAGCTCGACGCGGACGCGCCCGAGGCGCGAGGCGTGGCGTTCCTGACAAGCATTGGCAAGCTCCGCCTTCTCAACGACTCCGACAAGGTTCGGAGAGTGCGGCTGGAGGTGGACCTCCAGGTGGAGGCGGACCAGAAGGCGGCCGCGGCGGGAGGCGGCCAGCCAACAACTCCTGCCGGGCCCTCGGCGGTCTCTGCACAGTCTCAAGCAAGCCCCACAGTGGATGAGCAAGCGAGAGCCAGGCGCCTGGCGGCCATCCGGAACTCGTCCCCTCAGAAGGAGCAAAGCGTTCGCTTCGGGTACGAGGTCGTGAAGCCTGCTTCGGCGCGGTAGCCATCCCGTCCGAGGCAGAAGGGTATGAGTCGATCAGCCAGCAGATGCGCGCGGCTAGCCCCGCACGCGAGGACTGGCTCGAGACGGCACCTGAGTGGAGACGAGTTGAAATGCCGCTGAATCGCGCGATCCAAAGTTCGCTGGTTGCCGCGGCAATCACCGGCGTTTCCCATGCGTCCACGTCGGCGGCTGAGGATGCCGAGTTCGCGATTCGCTGGACCCCGAAGTCAGGCGGGCCCGCAAGCCTGGAAGAGATAACTGCCTTCCTCAAGATCCAAGACCCGAAGGCAAGGGCGTTCAAGGTCGAGTACTTCTCGATCCAGCATGTCCTGAAGCCCCCCGCCGAATACACGGTCATAGGGAGGGAGAGAACTGCCGGAGGTGAAGCCGAGGCGACTTACAAAATCAGGGGCAGCACCTCTCCCAGCGGAGTTGCAAGGCTGGACCTGCCCCCTGGAATCGGTCCAGGGCAAGAGAGAGGTCGATGTCACCTGGACAGGAGCCCATTCGCAAAAACGCTCGATCTCGCTCAGTTGCTCCGCGGACGATTCTCGGCTTGCTCCCCTGCTCCCAGCCGGTTCTACGGCAGTGTCGAAGAAGTGCGTCAGCGACATGCTTCGCCGCAAGAAGGGCGACTTGACCATCGAGATGTGGACGGTAAAGGGCAAGGTGGTCTTCGAGGTCTCGCTGAAGGGCAAGGACACGGCCAGCGACCTCAAGACGTTTCACAACGAGATCGTGTGGCCGCTCGTGGCGGCGAATGTCAAGCCCATCACTGAGAGCAAGACTGACCTCGGCAGCAAATGCTGATGCAGGCGGTACGTTGTCTCAGGAAGGACTTTCCGGCCTAGAACCTACAAGGGGAAGAAATGCGAGCACATCTCTATGCTGCCTTGGTTGCTGGCGTGCTGTGCGCGACGTCGCACTCACCGGTCACCGCGACGGAGGCCCCCGCAGCAGGAAAAGCGTTTCCAGAAGCCTACCTGGACAAGTTGCTTCGAGATCCAAGATCCTTCTCGTTTAAGCGATCGTTGTTGGGCGTTGCCGAGCGCGCACGCGTAGCTAGGCAGCTAGCCAGCGAAACCGGGATAGACGGATCGGGCGCCAATCCCCTTGCCGACCAAATGTCCCCGCTACTGGGCGGCAAGATCGGAGAGCAGCCACCAACAGCGGTCCAAGGCGAGAGACAAGTTCCAGTCTTCACCGCTCGGTACTCGAACGGCGCGTCCAGTCCGCCTTACGCGGCCGCGCGGTTGCAACAGCAACTGTTCCAGGGCCCTTGGCCCACGGGCACGATGACCCAGTACTACACGGAGATCTCGGGCGGGAAGCTAAAGGTCGGGGGTACCGTCAGCAACTGGGTAAGCCTGCCAAACCCCAGCACGTTCTACGAGGGCCAACCCTATACCAACTCAGCAGGAAAGGTGGAGGAGTGCCACGGACTCTGCAACACCGCCAATGTCGTCCAGTTCATAAGGGACACCATCTCTCGACAGGGCCCTATCGACTGGGGAAAGTACGACAACGACGGGCCCGATGGAGTTCCGAACTCGGGCGATGACGACGGCTACGTCGACTTCGTCGCGTTTGTGCATGAGGGGAGGGGCGGGGAGTGCAACACGCCTAACAACAAGAACATTTGGTCCCACCGCTATAGCATTTCTGGCTGGGGCGCCATCGAGTTGAGCACAGACACGCCCGCGAAGAATGGCGGGTCCATCAAGATCGATGACTACGTGATCATGCCCGGCCTGGCATGCGACGGGTCCACCATGGTGCAGATTGGAGTGTTTGCCCATGAGTTCGGGCACGCCTTTGGCCTGCCCGACCTGTATGACACCGACGCGTCAAATGGAAGGAGCTCGGGGCTAGGCGGTTGGTGCCTGATGGCCAGCGGATCCTGGGGTGCAGATGGACTGACGCCTGCCCGCCCGACTCACATGTCTGCCTGGGCCAAGGCTTTCCTTGGCTGGATTGAAGTGGAAGAAGTCGATGCTGACCAACTCAAGGCGACAATCCTGCCCATTCAGACCTCGCGCAAGGCGTACAAGCTACGAGGTACCGGCAAGATCCACTACCTAATAAACGGTACAACGCCGACTGGGTTCGATGCGCAACTGCCCGGACCCGGACTGCAGATCTGGCGGGTGAATGAGACTGTGGTCAAGGCGGGACTGGCCACGAACCGAGTGGTTGCAGATAGCTCCAACCCTGGGGTTTGGCTGATGCAAGCCGACGGGAACAACTCCCTGGCCAAGGCAGGCCACTATTCGGGGAGGGAGGACCTCTACCCGTTCCCGATGAACAGCAGAGGAAAGTTCGACAGCATTAGCAAGCCTGCGTCGGTGGGCACGCTAGCACTCTGCGACGTAGGGGTTACCGCTGGTCGGATTGACGTGTCTGCATATGTGTCGCGAAGCGCCTGCCCAACCCCATCTCCCGCTCCTGTCGTGGCTGGGGTGGGGCCTGCGGCCACCGCTCCGGGTCCTGCTCCTGGGCCAGCCCCTGCTGCCTCGTCGCCGACCTCCGGAGCCGCCTCAGTCGAACTCGCGAACAGCATGACTGTTGGTGCCACCGTCGTTGTCAGCGGGACCCTGATCAATACCGGGTCAAACTACTTCGATCGGAGGACACGCCGCATTGTGCTAGTCGACGACATTGGCAGTGAGATTGCAGTGGCCCTGCCGGCCTACCTCGAGACCCCTTCGGGTAGTCCAGCCACTGCGGACGAGCCAGGCCAAAGGCCCCTGAGCAACTTCCTGCAAAAGCGAGTCGAGATATCCGGCGTCATTGAGCAAGCGGCATCCGCCTCCACTCGGAAGGTACTCAAGGCACAGGATGTGAAGATTCGCGCGGACTAGGCCCACGAGGCCACTTCCGAGCGGAATGATCAAGGAGGCGTAGTGGCAACGTCCCGCCCAAGCCGGCCATGGATCCTCTTGCTCGTACTGGCAGCCATGGCCCTCGGCATCTGGCTGCTGGTCCGCTCATTTGACGATCCCTCCAAGCCATCCGTCCAGGCTACTGGGACCGGCCAGGTACAGCAACCGGGACCAAGCGTCGGTGCGGCCCCGAATGGCGAATGCCCGAAGGACCTCAAGGCTCATCGACAAACACGACTGGTCCTGAGGGTGCACTTCCTGACTCCAGTAGGACCAGCTTCTCACTCGACTGTGGACTCGGCGATTGACTTGGACCGGGCGAGAAACCTCTTTCAATCGCTCGGAGTGCAACTGGACTACCGCTTCTCGGCAAGTCCCACGGATGTGGCTTGGGGCGCGTTGCCTGCCAACGTTGACCCCTTGGAGCAGCGCAAGTACGGCGAAATCATCAAGCAACACGCGCACCCAGGGCATTTTGCGCAGGTCCCTCCCGAACAGCCAGCTTCCGCAAGCGGAACCAACCCAACCAAGGTTGACATCTACGTCACATTGGCAGGAACGCCTACCAAGAACTTCCTTGAGCCGCTGGAAGCCGGCAAGTCGGATAGCACGGACTTCGCGGGTTACTCGCCACTATTCGGGTTCTACACAGATTCTGGCGAGCTTGTTGCGGAGGATCGCTTGCCTCGCAACGACGCGATCATCTTCCTCGGGAACATCTGGAGGCGCGTGCCTGACGACAAGTCGCGGCGGGCAATGGCAACCAGAACCTTCGCGCATGAACTCTCGCACCTCTTGAACATTACCCATCACGACGCAGTTCGCGCAAAGAAGACTGCCGACAGCTTTCCCTATTACTCAATAGAGCATGTCACGATCTCCGACGCAGACCCGATCTGGGAATGGACGGTCGGGAGCATCCAGCACCTGATGGCCAGTGCCATCACGTTTGTTGCGCCAGGCGCGGGCAACAAGCCGTTCATCGAAGACGTCCGCACCTATCGTCCGTGCGAGCCGCAGCCAAACCCAAGAAGAGTAGACCCCTCAGATGGCGAGGCTCAGGTCGTCTTTCCGAACGATCCCCAGCCATGGACACCGGACGCCAGTACCTTGGCACTTCGGATTGACCCCTTGCCAATGGTGGCTCCAAAGGGAAGCCCGGTTGCAGCTGAGCTTCGGCTCACTAACAACGGTGGCGAAACCGTGAAGGTGCCAAAGCAGTGGGGTCGTCTTGGTGGAGGATGGCTTCGCATCGACGTGAAGGAACTTGGGGGCACGACGAACCGCCTTAGCGGCATTGCGAATCTGCAGGAGCTCGCGAACCTAGATGAATTCACTGAACTGCACCCGGGAGCCACGTTAAGGTCGAAGGTCGATCTTTCCGTGAGCCAGAGTGGCCAAGTGTTTCTTGAGGTTGGCCAATACACGCTTCGTGTCGCATTGGTCGACAAGGCGACACAGGCTGCGGTCCTTAGCGCCAGCAACGTCGCTGTTGTCGATATCGTCGAACCCAGGGCGGACAAGGATGTCGGCGCCGCCGCCATGCTCGAGGACGCTGGCCGAAAGTGGGAGTACGCCCTCTCGTTCGCCCTGGGGCCCCTAGACGAGGAGATTGCCGCCGTCTTTCGGGACCTAGGCATCAAGTATCCAGGTACCGCCTTGGGCAACGCGGCAAATCGATCTCTGGAGGCAACCTCATCGGGCGGAACCCCTGTCTCGCGCTGTGTCAATCAAGTTTCTCGGGTCGCAGACGACGCTTTGACAAGATTCCTGCTTGAAGATGTCCAGCGATCGCAGGTGAGCACGCCTCAACCGCCTTGGGCAATCAGTTTCGAGACGGGGTCGTCCGTCATTGACGCCGCAAGCATCAATCGCATCCGGGCTTCGATCCGCGAAAGCAAGTTAACCGTTCGGCATGCAATCGTCATTGAGGGGCACACCGATATTAGGGGCGGATGCACGATGAACCAAAGGTTGAGCCGGGAGCGTGCTGAGGCAGTGGCGAGGATAGTCCGATCCACGCTGAGGGAGAGCCGCGATGCCGCGGCGCGCCAGATCCGGGTACTTAGCCTTGGTTGGGGTTACACACGCCCTAAGAATTCTCAGGATTCAGAAGACGCATGGAAGACCAACAGGCGCGTGGAGGTAACTGTCCTCTAAGTCCCTATCACTCCCCTCAGTGGGACGGCCGTCGTGCGCAGGCAACGTCGAATGGCGGCATTGGGTCGATAGCACCAGTTCGGCCGACCGGGCAGCAGACATTCGGTGTGGGGTGCAGCGGCCAGAGCGCAGCTACGTCCGCTTCACCCCCAACTACGGTCGTCCACGCTGGCCTGGCGCTGGCGGTCCGATGGCGGCATGCCGGCAAGGACTGTGAGGCTGACCACTTTCTGCGGATGACGGCAATCGCTGCACAGCCGACGTCGCCCTCAGGGTAGAGGCGCTCATTCCCATCCAAGGCCTCCAACTGAACTAGAGGCGCGCCTCGGTTCGATCATTCGCTCGCTTCACTCCGTCTTGCGAGGTTCCTACACCCCCGCCAACACAAACCTCGACTTCCCCGACTGCTTCGCCTGGTACATCGCCGCGTCGGCCTGTTCCAGCAGTGCGTCGCAATCGGCCGGCTCCTCCGCCGGCGACGACGGCGCCGACGCGCCGCCGATGCTGGCCGACACCGACACCCGCAGCCCACCGAGCTCGAAGGGCTCCGAGAGCGCCTGCACCAGCTTGGCCGCGACCTTGGCCGCTCCCCGTTGTCCTGGGTGCACCAGCGCGACGGCGAATTCATCGCCCCCCAGCCGCGCCACCAGGTCCCCTGCCCTCACCGCCGCGCGCAAGCGCTGCGCGGCCTCCTTCAGCAGCAGGTCGCCGACGCCATGTCCGTGCGTGTCGTTGACCTCCTTGAAGCCGTCCAGATCGACATAGAGCACCGCCACGCTGGTCCCATTTCGACGCGCGAGCGCCAGCTGCTGCTGCACCATCTGCCGGAACAGCGAGCGATTCGCCAGCCCCGTCAGCGCGTCGTGATTCGCCTCGTGCTGCGCGGCGTCCAGCAGCCGCGCCGCGTGCGTCAACGCGCGCCCCACCCGATCGACTTCCACCACGCCCAGCGGCGGCACCTCCACCGCCACGCCCGTGCCCAAGGCCAGCGCCGGCTGCGTCAAGGCCTGGACCGCGCCGGCGATCCGGCCGCCGATCCGCCACGCCAGCAGCAGGCTGCCCGCGATCGTCAGCATGAAGCCGCCCACCAGCCACGCCAACGCCCGCGTCAATGGCAGCCGCAGGCTCGCGCTCGGCACGCTGATGCCCACCGCCCACCCCGACGATTCCGTCCGCACGAACGCCGTCTGCACCGCGACCCCATCGAGGCTGGTCGTGTCCATCAGCCCCTCCCACTGCCCACGCAGCTTGAGCAGCAGGTCCCGCGGCGCCTCGACGCCGAAGTAGCGCTCCGCCCCCCGGGTGCGCGCCACGACGCGACCCTCGCGGTCATACACCGTCGCGAGCCAGTCCGGGTCCATCTGCTGCAACGCCAGCAGGTCTCTCAAGCGGTCCGGCGCGAGCCGCGCGCGCAGCGCCGTCGCGCCTTGAAGCTGTGCCGCCTTGTCCGCCGGCAAGGGCACCGAGACCTCGATCAACTGCTCGGGCGAAGGCTCTCCGGAAAGCGACGCCATCGCCTCGGTGGGCGCCGACACCGGCCTCGGCGCCACCGCGGGCGACGACGCGCCGGACGCGCCCGCGACCACCGTCGAGCCATGCCGGGGCTGGCGGATGTCCATCACCAGGTTGCCGGCGGAATCCTCCAGCCGAAGCCCGGAGGCGTGCAGCAGCGGCATCGCCTCCCGCGCCTCGAGCGAGAACGCCGCGAGCCCCTCGCCCGGCGGCAGCTGCGAGGCCGCCAGGACGCGCAGGCCCGATTCGACCCCGCTCAGGTCCCGGTCCACCGCGGCCGCGATGGCGCGCGCGGTGTTCAGGCGGTCGCCGGCCTTCACGTCCCGCACGCGCTGGAAGTCCAGCAGCACCAGCGCCAGCGTCATCACGGCCACCGGCATGACGGCGGCGATGACCAGGAACACCAACCGCGACCGGATGGTCGGCGGCGTCGCCTCATAAATGGAGCTGAGCAGCGTGGTCAGCAGGAACAGCGTCGCCAGGCCCGCGATCACGAAACCCAGCCAGGCGCCGCCCATGCCGTCGGCCAGCGCGCCGCAGACGCCGCCCTCCGGGAAATTGGCTGCCGCCATGCCGGTGTAATGCATGCCCACGATCGCCGCGCCCATGACGACGGCGCTCGCCGACTTCTTCCAGGGTCCGGTGACGATGGTCTCGTGCCGCAGCCGGAAGCAGATCAGCAGCGCCGCCGTCGAGGCGGCCACCGCCAGCACCACGGACAGCGCGAACAGCGCCGGGTCGTAGCGGATGCCGGGCTGCATCCGCATCGCCTCCATGCCGAGGTAATGCATGCAGGCGATGCCCAGCCCCATCAGCGTGCCGGCGATCAGCAGCCGCCGCCGTCCCAGGCTGGGGCGCGCGATCGTGTGCAGCGCCAGCGCCGAGGACAACGCCGCCACCGCGAGCGACGCCAACGTGACCGGCACGTCATAGGCCAGCGCGATGGGCAGCGAGAACGCCAACATGCCCACGAAGTGCATGGCCCAGATGCCGGTGCCCATCGCCAGCGCGCCGCAGGCGAGCCACAGCGCCGTGCGCATCGGCGACCCGGCGGCCGCGACCACCCGCGTCGCCATGTCCAGCGCGACGAACGAGGCGATCACCGCCGTCACGATGGACAGCGCCACCAGTTGCGGGTCGTAGACGCCCGTCACGGTGTCAGGGCCCCGGAAGTCCGGGACGCCCGTGGAATCGATGCATGACTGGTTCCTCCCCCCTGGCATGCCGCCCGTCGCCGGGCCCTCGAAGGTTGATCGGCGCCCAGGCCGGCGTCACGCCGCGCGCGTCGCCTTTTTCGGCTTCGCCGCCGCGTCGTTCAGCGCGGCGGCGGCCTTGAACAGCGCCTTGAGCGCCTGCTCGTCCACCGGGTCGCCCTGGCGGATGTCGATGGCGCGGCGCACGTTGCCATCGAGGCTGGAATTGAAGAGCCGGGCCGGATCGGCCAGCTTCGCGCCCTTCGCGAAGGTCATCTTCACGACCTCCTTGTAGGTCTCGCCGGTGCAGATCTGGCCGTTGCGTTCCCAGACCGGCGTGCCCCGCCACTTCCAGGACTCCTCGACGCCGGGCACCGCCTCCTTCATCAGCCGGCGCAGCCGCGCCAGCATCTCGCCGCGCCAGTCGCCGAGCTCGGCGATGCGGGCATCGATCATCGCGGCGGCATCGACGGCGCCGGCCGCTTCGGTCGTCGTGGTCGTGGTCGTGGTGGGCATGTCGTCCTCCGCTCAGTTCTTCAGCTGCTGGATACGGATCATGTTGCCGGCCGGGTCGCGCACGCCGAAGTCGCGCACGCCGTAGGGCTGGTCGGTGGGCTCCTGCACGATCTCCGCGTCCTGCGACTGCAGGCGCTGGAAGGTCGCGTCCAGGTCCTTCGCGCCGAGCAGCAGCATCGCGAAGGTGCCCTTGGCCATCATCTCGGCGATGGTGCGCTTCTCCTCGTCGGTGACGCCGGGGGTCGCGTTCGGCGGGAACAGCACGATCGAGGTGTCGGGTTTGCCCTTGGGGCCGATGGTGATCCAGCGGTTGCCGCCGAAGGCGACATCCTTGCGGATCTCGAAGTCCAGGCCGTCGCGGTAGAAGGCCAGCGAGGCCTCGGCGTCGGTATGCGGCAGGAAGGTCGAGTGGATGGTGATGTCCATGTGAATCTCCAGATTGGTTGCGGTCAGCGTGGTCGGCGGCCGTCGCCGCCGGGGTTCCGGACCCATGCGACGCAGTCTAGGTGGGCTGTTTCTCCGGCGCTTCTCGATTCCTGATCGGACGCGTCACCTGCTTGGCCACGCAGGACGGCAGGCCCTCGCCCTCGCGCGCGGCGTCGCGGCGGTAGGCGCTCGGCGGGACGCCGACGAGCTCGGTGAAGCGCGTGCTGAAGGTGCCCAGCGAGGCGCACCCCACCTCGAAGCAGACCTCGGTGACGCTGAGGTCGCCGCGGCGCAGCAGCGCCATGGCGCGCTCGATGCGGCGGGTCATCAGGTAGGCGTAGACGGACTCGCCGTAAGCCAGGCGGAACTGCCGGCTCAGGTGACCGGAGGACATGTGCACGCCCGCGGCCAGCGCCTCGACGTCCAGCGGCTGGGCGTACTCGCGATCGATCCGGTCGCGCACGCGGCGCAGGCGGGCGAGGTCGCGCAGGCGGGTGTCGGGCACCTCAGCGGCGACCGGAGTAGCAGAGTGTGAGGCGACAGGCATGCCGACATCCTACCCACGCACGCTCGCTGACTGCTCTCCCGAGTAGCTCGGAAGCACAGCACCGGTCGTCGATCCTGTCGGCATAGCCGGCTCCCTCGTCCGTACTGGCCAGGACTCCTTGCCCGCGCAGAGCGTCAGCGTACTGAACCAAGTCGGCTAGATCCGCAATGGCTTCGCGCTCATTGGAGTCATGACGCGCCTTCCACATCTCGACGCCCCCATTGCTAGACAACCGCACACCCGAATCATCAACGACGAGTTGGACCGCACCCAGATGCGTCTTCAGTCGTGTCTGCACCGCCAGCACCGTCAACGAAGTTCTTCAGCGCCGAGATTGCCGCCTCATATAGCACTCCCGGCTCTCCTCCAATCGGGGCATCAAACCTGAATCAATAGGACGGACGACAAACCTTACCCACCCCTCAGAGTTTTTCAATCAAGAAAATAACAAGTCCAGCCACAATAAAAGCCCAAGTCAGAATGAAGGCAATTTTGTCAAATCTATACACAAACACCCACCCAACCTCTTCGGAGGAGGCTTGGTTTTGCCGCCTCTTTCTCTCTAACTCTTTAAAGTTGCTTTTGACACGCTTCGATGGCGGCAGCAAGTTTCCTGTATAGAGACCGAGCAGCCCACCCACGCACATTAACGCTCCACCAATACCACCCGGAATATCCATATTTATACCTCCCGATAAAATGCAAGTTTCCCTACCAAACGATGCTCAACGCTCACGGAAACTTTCTTGAAAGCTCGTTTGCGCGGGATCGAACAGATACCGGATCACGCGCCGCTGCGAGGTCTTGATCTCCGCGGTCACATCCATGCGAGAACCAAGCGCACCTGCATCCCGTCGACGTCGAAGGCGCCTTAGCCGAACACCAGCGTTACCGGAAGATCGGCCCGCGCTTCTCGTCGTTCACCGCGTCCTCGGTCACGCTCTTCACCGTTGCCGGCACCGTGCCGTAGCGCGTGTACAAGAAGGTCCCGAGCTTGATCTCCGCCTCGAGTCCGGTGCGCACGAAGCCGATGTCCTTATTCTCAAGCACGACCTCCGCAGTCGCCTCAGCTTCGTCCGGCACCAGCACCAGCCCTCACGCTGGCGGGCCAGTGCCATCGCCAGGTTCTTCTCCTGCTCCACGCGCTCGCCGCGGCGGCGCCATCGGCACCGTGCTCTGCAGCTTCTCCCCCCACCAGCTTCGCCGCGTGGATCACCGCCTCCAGCGGTGCGCCGGGATCGTCGATGGCGATGTTCTCCCGGACCGAGCAGCTGAACAGCGCGTTCTCATACAACACCACGCCGACCTGACGGCGCAGCTGCGTCGCGTCGGCCGTGGCGATGTCCTGTCCGTCCACGAGCACCCATCCCGACCACGGCGCGTACAGCCGCTGCGGCAGCTCGGTCAGCGTGCTCTGCTCGAGCCGCTGCGCCCCACCTGCAACGAAGTTGCGGTTGGCCCGGCCATGACTTGTTGTGGCTCGCATCCATCACTTCCCTTATGCGAGCAGCGGGTTATGGCTGCGACTGGCATCCAAGCTCGCTCTTTTGCCGAAGGAGCGCGCGCGACGTCGTCATCATCCTGTCGCAGCAGATTGGCGGATCAACCGCCTGGGCCAAAGCCGTCAATCGGACAGCCGGTCGATCCCGTCAGAACAGTGCCCGCCGCATCGACTGCGCATAGTCCGCCTGGAATCCGCGGGCAGCAGCACGCCCGGGCGGCGCGATGTCCAGCGCCGGCGCTCGCGGCGGCGCGTCCGCCGGCGCCTCGGCCGACGGCGCGGCGGGCTCAGCGGTCGCGGTCGCGGTCGCGGTCGCGGCCATGTCGCAGCGCAGCTCCAGCCCCGGCGAGCGGCGGTGCGCGCTCAGCCGCCAGCCGTGGGCCGCGGCGATCTCGGTGCAGATCGCCAGGCCCAGGCCCGCGCCCTGCTCGCGCCGGTCGACGCCGCGCCAGAAGCGCTCGAACAGCCGCGGCAGATCTTCCTCGGCCACACCCTTGCCGCAGTCCAGCACCGAGAACCCGTCTGGGCTCACGGCCAGCGTCACCACGCCGCCCGGCGGACTGTGCTGGATCGCGTTCTCGAGCAGGTTCTTCAGCAGCGTGAACAGCGCGCCCCGATCGGCGTGCCAGAAGCGCAGCGCGGGACTGAGCTGCAAGCCCAGCGTGACGCCGTGCCGCGAGGCCACCCGCTCCATGAAGTCGAAGACCTCGCGCACCGCCGGCTGGGGATCGAGCGCCTCGATCCGGTAGTTCTGCGGCTCGCTGGCCTCGGCCAGCAGCAGCAGTTGCTGCACCTGGCGGGCGACGCGGTCGACGTCGTCCAGGATCTGGTCGCGCCAGGCGCCCTCCTCCGCCAGCTCGACCTGCGCGCGGATCAGCGCCAGCGGCGTCTTCAACTCATGCGCCGCGTTGGAGAGGAACTCCTGCTGCGTCTTGAAGCCCCCCTGCAACCGGTCCAGCGCCGCGTTGAAAGCCTCGACCAGCGGACGCAGCTCGCGGGGCTGCCGGCGGCCGGCAATCGCTGATCGAGCGTGCGCGGCGCGATGCGGCGCGCCGCGCTGGAAGCCTCGCGCACCGGCTGCAGCGCCTGCCGCAGCGCCAGGTGGATCGTCACGAAGAAGACCAGCACGAAGGTCGCCGCCAAGGCCATGAGGCCCTGGCGCAGGACGTCCAGCCCGATCGACTCGCGCATCTGCAGCACCATGCGGTCGCTGACCGCGAACTGGACGAACAGCCGCTTGCCGGCGTGCTCGCGCGGAATCGTCACGCCATGCATGGCCACGCCGCGGTGCGTGAAGGTGAAGGACTGGCGCCAGGGCTCGAAGCCCTTGCCGTTCCGGGTGAGCACCGCCGTCTCGCCGTCGGTGGCATAGATGGCGCGGCCGTTGGCGTCGATGACCCGCAGCAGGACCTCCGCCCGGAAGCTCTCGAAGAGCCAGGGCTCGATCTTGGCCTCGTCGAAACCGCTCGGACGCCCCGCGGCATCGAAGCGCATGTGCCGGGCCAGCGCGGCGCCGTTGTCCTCGATCTGATCGCGCAGCACCCAGCGCGTGAACGGCTCCCACAGCACGGTGGACGCCAGGCCCACCAGCAGCGCGCTGAGCACCATGCTGGCCGCCAGCACCGCCAGCACCCGGTTGCGCAGGCTATTCGGCCACCGCATCTTGAAGCGCATATCCATGGTTCCGGAGATTGACGATGCGCAGGCTCGATCCGAGCGACGCCAGCTTCTTGCGCAGACGATGCAGCGCGACGTCGAGCGCATTCGGCGTCACCGCGTCGGACAGCCCCCAGGCCGCCGCCTCCAGCGCCGCGCGCCGGACCGTGCGCCCCTGCTGCTGCACCAGCGTGATCGCGATCTGCAGCTCCGCCGGCGCCAGCGCCACCGAGGCGCCCCCGCGCAGCAGCAGCGCCTCGCCGACGTCGACCTCGATGTCGCCGAACAGGGCGCGCGGCGGGCGCACCGCCGCCGGGCGGCGCATCAGCGCCCGCACCCGCGCCACCAGTTCCTCCATCGGAAAGGGCTTGGCGAGGTAATCGTCGGCGCC
>NZ_VOSR01000135.1:0-7432 GCF_007997345.1 Mitsuaria sp. TWR114 | reverse complement strand
CAGGCGGTGCTCGGCGCCGACCTGCGGGCGCTGATGGATGCGCTGCGGATCGAGTCCGCGGTGCTGGCCGGATACGACTGGGGCGGACGGGCCGCCTGCGTGGTCGCGGCGACCTGGCCGGAGCGCTGCGCCGGGCTGGTGTCCTGCAACGGCTACAACCTGCTGCATCCGCCGGACGCCATGGCGCCGGACGAGCCGGCCAACGAGGCGCGCTACTGGTACCAGTTCTACCTGCATGGCGAGCGCGGCCGGCGCGGCCTGGAGCAGCACCGGCACGCCATGGCGAAGCTGCTGTGGCAGATGTGGTCGCCGCGCTGGCCGTTCACCGAGGCGGACTTCCTTCGCTCGGCGGCGGCCTTCGACAACCCCGATTTCGTCGAGGTGGTCGTGCATTCCTATCGCCACCGCTATGGCTTGGTCCCGGGCGACGCGCGCTTCCTCGAACTGGAGGCGCAGCTGCTGACGCGACCGGTGATCCAGGCCTCGACCATCCTGCTCGACGGCCTGGCGGACGGCGTCGCCGTCGAGCCCGACACGCGCTCGCATGCGCGCCATTTCGCGCGGCTCGTGCGGCATGAGCGGGTGGATGGCGTCGGCCACAACTTCCCGCAGGAGTGCCCCGCTGTCTTCGCCGCGGCGGTGATGGACCTCGTCGAGGCGGCTGCGAGGGAGCGACGAGTCTGATCAACGCGCCCTGTGCGGGGCGGGGCGGCCTTTCGGCAATTTGCGGGAGACAGATCAGCCAGGGGCCGATGGAACCTCGGGACGCCGGCGGATAGATTGGCGTTCGACATCACTTCCGTCAAAGGGTTCGCGATGAAGCAGCGCTCTCACCACCGTGCCCCCTCGGCACAGGACCTCCCCGCGGCGCAGGGCGACCGCGTGCCGGTGCGAGCGATGCATGAGCGCAGCCTGATCCAGGCAAGGACGCTGCAGGCCTTTGTCGACCAGTCACCCCGCATGCAGGCGCAGCGTCGGCTCGTCGATGGCGTGCTTGGCGGTGCAGAGAGTGATCGGCCCGTATTGCAAGGCGCCGGAAAGTCTTGGCCGGGTAAGGCGGCTGCGGCGTCACCCGTGGGTGTCGCTCAGTTGGGTAGAACGGACTCGGCCATACCGGACTTCGTTACCAAATTCTTCGAGGACCTCAATACGAGCTACCACGCGTTCAAGCAGGGTAATTGGAGCTTGATTTCGCAGGCTCACGAGGAGGCCCACGGAGCCGCGCCCTCGACCTCGGGGGCGGCGTACACCATCGACGCGATCACAGGCAGGAAGCTGGTCGAGACGCTGACCCGAACCGGTTGGAAGCCTCACGACTCGGAGAGTCGCAAGAGTGCCATCGAGACCTCGGCAGCTTTTTCGAAAGCACGCAGGCAGCAGGGGGCTTCATCGGACCGCGGCGGAGCTCCGCAGCTCACGACGGACGACCAGGGCAAGCCGATTCGAACGATCACTTCCCACAAGGCGCGAAAGAAGCTGCATCAAGACGGAGCAAGCGAGTACTACTACCTGAAGGGAAACAATGCGCTCTTCAAGGAGGGCCGTCCGGTGAAGGAGACGGACTATCCGATACCGGGCGCGCTCCAGCCCGCCGCGGCAACGATCGTCGATGTGGACTCGGACGAGTCGGAGGAGTCCAGCGAAGAGAGTGAGATCGAGGCGACCCGGCCGGTGCAATCTGGCGAAGGTGGTTCACCGAAGGACGAGCCCTAGGAGTTCGATCCCCCCCCGGCCCGGGTGCCTGCGTGGCCTCTTCCGTCGGGCTTACGGCTGCGGCTTGTCCATCGCCGCATTCGACGCGTCCACCGGGGTCGGCCCGCTGCCCAGCTCCACGCCGGTGACGGGCTCGCTCAGCGGATCGGACGCGGTGCGGGTGCGCATGGCCTCGCAGTCGCGTTCCTCCTCCGGCGTCAGGCCCACCGAGGCCTGGCCGTCGCCGCCGTCGACCGCGCATTGGCGCTCGCGGGCCGACTCGTACAGGAACAGCTTGCTGTCGTTCCACGGGCCCCGCATGTCGCCTTCGCCTTGCGACATGTTGTAGTAGACCGAGGCGAACTCCGGCTTGCCCGGCAGCTTGCCCGGCGGGAAGTTCGGGCTGATCGAATACAGCGCCTTCTCGAACGAGCGCTGGTGGGCGATCTCGCGGGTCATCAGGAAGCCGAGCGCCTCCTTCACGCCGGGGTCGTCGGTCACCGCGATCAGCCGTTCATAGACGATCTTGGCGCGCGCCTCGGCGGCGATGTTGGAGCGCAGGTCGGCGGTCGGTTCGCCGATGCTGTCGATGTAGCCGGCGTTCCAGAGCTGGCCGCCGGAGTTGGTCAGCGCCGGTCCGCCACCGTACAGCACCTGCGTCACATGCGAGTCGTTGCCGGCGCCTTGCAGCGAGCGGAAGAGCTCCGCTTCGGAATCGGTCGCTTCGGCCAACTGGCCCTTGGCGCCCTTGTTGAGCATCGCAACGATGGTGCCGATGACCTCGAGGTGGCTGAGCTCCTCGGTGGCGATGTCGAGCAGCATGTCCTTGCGGCCCGGGTCGTCCTCGGCCAGCGCCTGGGTGAAGTAGCGGCAGGCGGCGGCGAGCTCGCCTTGCGGGCCGCCGAACTGCTCGAGCATCAGGTTGGCCAGCGCCGGATTGCATTCGCGGACGCGGACGGTGTACTGCAGACGTTTGTTGTGGGCGAACATGGAATCTCCTTGCGGTAGGCGGGGAAGAGGGCAACTTGAAGCGCCGCGCCACGCAGACCTCAAGCGGGGCCGGCGTGCATGGCGACAAGGTCGATCTGGCAAGGGCCGATCCAGCGCCGCGATGAGGGTCTCGCCGCCACGGTGGGAGTGCGATGGCCATGGATCGTCGATGGCATCGGCGTTCTCGGTCGCCAGGAAAATTGCGTCGCTTCGTTTCCGACGTTCGGAAGGGCATGCGGCAGAACTCACACACTTGTCCAGGCAAGTGTTTTGGGGTCAGGGCTTGCGCCGGTTCGCGCGCTGCGAGGCGCGCGCGCGTGCTCTCTCTAGCGGGACGCCCCAACGCTCGTATTTCCGCGAGTCGACTGGTTCATCTGCCGGTCGTCCGCAACCGCCTGCCGCCCCGCAACCTCGATGGCATGGGCTTTGCAATGAAGAGGTCGTTGGCATGTGCCAATGACCATTGACGGAGACACCACCATGACTCAGCAATCCAACCAAGGTCAGTCGACCCCAGGCCAGCAGGGCGGTTCCGGCTCGCAGCGCGAGCAGAACCAGCAGAACCAGCAGAACCAGCAAGGTCAACAAGGCCAGCCGGGTCAGCAGGACCAGAACCGCGAGCAGCAGCGCCAGCAGGGTCAGAACCAGGGCCAGCAAGGCCAGGCCTCGCAGGGCCAGGAGCAGCAGCGCCAACAAGCCCAGCAAGGCCAGCAGCGTGAGGACGGCTCGCAGAACCGCGCCGAGCAGCAGCGCCAGCAAGGCGGCCAGCAGCGTGAACAAGGCGGGCAGCAGCGCGACGAGCGTTGAGCGCCGGCAAGCGCAGGGGCCGGCCCGCAGGGGTCGGCCCCTTTCATCTTCCAGCGAAAGGAAATGCCGATGGGCGAAGCCCCGAGCGCCTTCACCGTGGACGACCTCTGCAACGAGCAGCGCATCGAGTCGCTCGACCTGCACCCTTGCGGCCAGCGTGCGGTGTGCGCGGTGAAGTCGGTGCAACGCGCGGACGATGACTACCAGACCCACCTGTGGCTGCTGCCCTTGGGCGGCGGACCGTCGAACCGGCTGACCTTCGTGCCCAGCAAGAACTCGCGGCCGCGCTGGTCGCCCGGCGGTGATCGCATCGCCTTCCTGAGCGACCGGCATGGCGGGCCGAAGCAGGTGTTCCTGATGCCGGCGGACGGCGGCGAGGCCCGCCAGATCACGCGTTTCGCCGGCACCGTGATCGACCTGGCGTGGCGGCCGGATGGCCGCCAGCTCGCGCTGGTCTGCGCGGTCAATGTCGATCCGGACCAGCGCGTCGACGGCACGCGGGAGATCGACCTGCAACGCCCGATCGCCCCCGCGACGGCGCCGGAAGTGGTCTGGCGCCTGCCCTACAAGATGGACGGCTCCGGTTATGTGCTGGGCGCGGCTGCAGATCGTGCTGCTGGACATCGAGTCGCAGGCGGCGACGCCGCTCACCCGCGGCGATTACGACGTGGGGCATCTGGCCTGGTCGTGCGACGGCCGGCGTCTGGCCTACACCCGGGGACGCGAGGACGAACGCGAGAGCCACTGCACCGATGTCTGGATGCTGGACCTCGACGGTCCCGCGCAGCCGTTTCCCGAGGCGCGGCGGCTCACCACCACGGTGGCCACCGCCTCGTGGCCGGCGTTCTCCCCCGACGGATCGACGATCGCCTTCATGGGCGCCGAGAACGGCGGCGACGCGATCATGCGGCTGTGGGCGGTGGACGTGGCCACTGGCACAACGCGTCGAGTGGCCGACGAGGATGTCGAGCTCTTCAGCAACGCGCTGTTCTGGGACGCCGATGGCCGCCGGCTGCGCGCGGTGCAGGCCTGGCGCGGCGTCCAGCGCATCGTGTCGATCCAGGTGGACAGCGGCGAAGTCACCCCGCTGGTCGAGCCGCCCGCAGGGCAGGTGAGCGCGATGGCGGTGGGCGAGGTGATCGCCTATGTCGAGGAAGGCATGGACCATCCGATCGAAGCCCACCGCTGCGACCTGGACGGCGGCCAGGCGCGACGCATCAGCGACTTCAACGGCTGGTGGCGCGAGCGGCATGCGCTCAAGCTCGAGCGGCGCCGCTTCGAGGTGCCGGACGGCGAGGGCGGCACCGAGCAGATCGAGGGCTGGCTGCTGCTGCGGGAAGGCGAGCCTTCACCGCGCCGGCTGCTGGTCGACGTGCATGGCGGACCGGCCAGCTATGTGGCGCTGCAGTTCCCGACGACACCCTACTGGCAGGTGCTGGCGAGCCAGGGCTGGGCCATCCTGGCGCTCAACGCGGTGGGATCGGCCAGCTACGGCCGCCGGTTCAGCGAGCGGCTGCGCAAGTGCTGGGGCAGGCTCGACCTGCCGCAATACCGCGCCGCCATCGCCGCGTTGCGGCGCGAGGGCCTGGTGGACGATCGGGTCGCCATCGCCGGCTCGTCCTACGGCGGCTACTTCAGCGCGTATGCCACCGGCAACTGCGAGGACTTCCGCGCCTCGGTGGTCAGCGCGCCGGTGGGCAACCTGGAGACGCACTACGGCACCTCCGACAGCGGCTACTACGCCGACCCGTTCTCGATGGAAGGCAAGCCGGACGCCAACCGCGAGCTGATGATCGAGCTCTCGCCGATGGCGCACATCGGCCGCGGCCGCACGCCGACGCTGTTCCTGCAGGGCAAGGACGACGAGCGTTGTCCGAAATGCCAGTCGGAGGAGATGTTCGTGAAGCTCAAGCGCTCCGGCACGCCGAGCGAGATGGTCCTCTATCCCGGCGGCGACCACCACACGCTGGGCCAGGGCCGACCGTCCCATCGGCTCGACGGGCATGGGCGCATCGTCGATTGGCTGAATCGATGGGTCGAGGTGCCGTTGCCGGCGGCGCCCGGGGAGAAGCGCTGAGCGCTTCTCCGTGTCTTGGCGCGTGGAACGGGGGTTGCCCGTACCACGCAGGGCTCGATCCCGCGAGCCTCCCTCTGGAGATCTCCATGTCCCTTCGTCACCTGGCCGTCGCTGGCGGCGTCGCGCTGTTGTCCGCGCACCTGTTCCGTTCCCTGCGTGCGCCGCAAGACGGCGCACCGGCCTCGGCGCCGCTTCCGGCATCCTCGACGGACGCGTCCTCACCAGGCGCTTCCTTGTCCGACGCTCCCTTGTCCGACCCTTCCTCGGCGGCTGACCGCACGCGGTCCGAAGGCAGCGCGCGCGCCTCGTCGGAGAGCGGCGAGCCCGCGCCTCTGACGCCGCTGGAAGGCGCGGCGGTCGCTGAGTCGCTGCGTGAGCAGGAGCGCCCCGAACTCGGCCTGCCGAGCGACACGCGCAACGATGCCGATCGCGTCCGGCCCGGCCTGGCGGACTTCGCGCGCGGTGCCTGAGTCGCGAGGTTGGCGATGAGGCCACGCACCGCCTTGTCGGCGGCCCTGACCGGGCTGCTGCTCGCCGCCTGCGGCGACCACCGGACCGAATCGCCGGTCCAGTCGCCCGGCGCGCCGGCGCGGCCCACCACAAAGGTCCTCGAAGCGGGCGCCGCCGTCCTGCAGGACAAGCCGCCGATCGAGGCGCTCAACGCCTATCTCGATGGCTTCCACTTCTACAACGGGCGGCCCACGGCGCAGATGGAGGCGCATCACTACTGCGCCGTCCTCAACGAGGAACTCATCCAATGCGTCATCTACGACGGCAACGTCAAGGACGCGAAGCTGATGGGCGTGGAATACATCATCAGCGGCCGGCAGTTCGCGGCCTTGCCGGCGGCGGAGAAGCGCCTGTGGCACAGCCATGTGCATGAGGTGAAGTCCGGCCAGCTGATCGCGCCCGGGATTCCCGAGGCGGCCGAGCGGCAGCTGATGGAACGGCTGGTCGGCACCTACGGGAAGACCTGGCACACCTGGCACACCGATGAGGGCAAGTCGCTGCCCTTGGGCGTGCCGCAGCTGATGATGGGCTTCACCGCGGACGGCCAGGCGGACGCGGCCATGGTGGCCGCGCGCGACCAGCGATTCGGCGTCGTCAGCGCGCACAAGCGCGAGCAGCGCGGCGCCATCCCCGACCGGGATCGTGCCGGCGACGCGCGGCGCGAGGTGGCATTCGGCCAGCCTCAGATCCCCGATCCGACGGGCGCGCACGGGGCCGGTGCCCATGCGCCCGGGCGCGCCCCGTCCGCGCGGTGAGCGCGTCGCGCCTTCAGCCCGTGGACACGGCGATGCGCCGCGGCTGCGCATGCGCCTGCTTGGGGATCCGCAGCGTCAGCACGCCGTCCTTCATGCCGGCCTCGATGCGGCCCATGTCGAGCTCGCGGCTCAAGGTGAAGGCGCGGCGGAAACGCGGCACGCTCACTTCGGCCCACAGCGGGCGCATGCCGTCCGGCGCGCTGACCGCGGCCTCGCCTTCGATCACCAGCGTCTCGCCATCGAGCCGGACGTCGAGCGCTTCCCGCGGCACGCCCGGCATGTCGGCCAGCAGCGTGATGCCGCCGGCGTCCTCGAAGATCTCGACCGCGGGTTCCGCCACCGCGCGGGGACCGGAGGCCGGCTTGCCGGCCGGCGCGTTCTGCCCGGTCGAGGCCAGTTCCGCGCGGGGGCCATCGGCGCGGGTCAGTTGGGTGTGGGTGGACATGACAGCTCCTTTCTTCGTGAGGTCGTCGTTCACTGGACGTTGATGCGCTGCGGACGGGCGGCTTCGCGCAATCCCACCGTGACGCGCAGCACGCCGTCGCGGTAATGCGCGTCCACGCTGCCGGTGTCGGCATCGTCGGGCAGCGCCACGGCGCGG
>NZ_VOSR01000134.1:0-3093 GCF_007997345.1 Mitsuaria sp. TWR114 | reverse complement strand
AGGCCAGCACGCAGGCCTGGCGCGTGGTGGTGCAGCCGGGCTACCTGCTCGGGCCGCAGGGCGACGAGATCATGATCGAGCGCGACGTGTGCTTCGACCTCCGCACCCGTTGCGTGTCGGCGGTCAGCGGCGATGCCTGCGACGACATCGCGATCGACCCGCTGTGCCCGGACCGCACCGTGTCCACGCGCGATCCCGGCGCGCCGCTGTTCGTCGCCGTGCGCTACCGGCAGGTGGCCGCGCGGCCGGTGCGGGTGCAGCCGGTGGGCTGCGGCTGCGACGACACCGGTTGCGAGTTCTCGCGTTGGCAGGACGGGTACGAGCTGTGCGTGCTCGATGCCTGCCCGGAGTCGCATGCGTCGCCGCCGTCGATGGCGCAGTTCACGGAACCGGGCGCCATCCCGGATTGCCCGCCATGCCCGACCGACCCGTGGGTGGTGCTGGCCAAGGTCACCGTGGACGAGCAGGGCAAGGTGAGCGCGCCGGACAACTGCGCCTGCCGGCGGCAGCTGCGAACGACCGGGCCGTATTGGTGGAACTGCAATGAGGGCACGCGGTCGGAGACCCAGCCCGGGACGGCGACGGAGGCGGGGACGAAGACAAAGGCGGATCCGGCCCGACCCGCTTGACGGCAGGACGACCGTGCGAACGCCCACGCGAAAGGCCCCCTCCGAGCGCGCGGTCGACGCGCTGCGTGGCGCGGGAGGGCGGCCCCTGCCGCCCCAGGTGCAGCAGGAGGCCGCGCAGCGTTATGGCTTCGGTTTCGGCCACGTTCGCGTGCATGACGGACCGGGGGCGCATGCCGCCGCCGGCGCCTTGCATGCGTCGGCCTACACGGTCGGCAGCGACATTGCCTTCGGCGCGGGGAGGTATGCGCCGGAGTCGCCGCAAGGGCGCGCCTTGCTGCGGCATGAATTGCGCCACGTCGCACAGCAGCATTGGGCGGTGGCGGCGCGGGAACCGGTGGTCGATGCGCCCGATTCCCCGCACGAGCAGGATGCCCGCACGCTGCTGGCGTCCGACGTGCCGACCTTGCCCGTGCAACGCATCCAGTGCGCACCGGAGGAAGAGGCGCCGTATTCGCTGGGAACCGGGCTGATCGACACGGTGGGACGCAAGGCCACCAGCGACGCGTCCTGGCCGTTCATCAAGGCGGTGCTCGAGGGATTCGTGGGCGGGTTGAAGGCCGATGTCCGCGCGGGCCGCGCCGACGCCGCCAAGGCGCATCTCTCCGAATTGACGGTGCCGTGGAACGCCGCCAGGTTCTACGGCGGGTACCTCGTCGGGCTGGTCATCGGCCTGGTCAGCCCGATCACCGACCTGGTCAAGGGCGTGGTCGGCCTGGTCAGGCTCGGCCTGTCCGGGCTGGAGTGGCTGGCGAAGTGGTCGCCGCTGGGGATCGCGGTGAGTCCGGAACGGCAACGCAAGATCGCGGAGCTCAACGTCCGGCTCAACGCGTTGATGGGGGAACTGGGCGGTGCGCTGGCGAGCTTCGTGACGGATCCGAAGGGCACGGTGCAGAAGTTCTCGGGACTGCTCGACAACCTGATGCAGATGGCCCAGTCCAAGGCGCGGGACATGGGCGCGAGCGGGGCGCATGCGATCTTCGACCTTCTGGGAAAGGACTTCTACGAGATGGGCAAGGGCATCGGGGAGGTGGTCGGCACGCTGGTCGCGCAGGTGCTGATGCTGGTGTTCAGCGAGGCGATCGGCAACCTGATCGCCAAGGGCGCCAGCCTGGTGGGCAAGGCCGCGGAGTTCGTGGCGGGCAAGGCGGTGCAGGCGTTCGGATGGATCAAGGGCGTGTTCTTGGAGGCCGGCGCGCTGCTGCGCAAGGCGGTCAATGGGGCGCTCAAGTTCTTCAAGGGCGTGGTCGACAAGGCGGTCGAGGCCTTCGACGCGCTGGTGGCGGTCTTCAGCGAGGCGGCGGCCGGCGAGCAGGCCGCGGCCGGCGTGGGCAAGGGCGTCGGCGGCGCGGTGTCGACCAACATGGAATCGCGCATGGTCAGCGGCGCCCGCACCACGCCGACGACCGTCGCCGACCTCAGGACGCCGAAGGTGCATCCGTCCAACACGTCGACAGGGACGTCCGGTTCAGTCCGGAGCTCCAGTGTGCAGGGGCCCCAAGACACCGGTGAAGCGCTTGAGGAACTTCAGGCGACGAGGGACGCGGGGCATGGCAAGGACGCCGCGAGCATCGGGACAGGCATCGAGTCGATGGAGGTCGAGGACTGGGCCGCCGAGCTCGCGGGCAAAGGCTATGAGACTTTCCCGAGGAATCGCTTTGGCGACGCCAGGGTCGGTGGCCGAAGACTGAGTTCGATGTTCACCGATCAGCGGGCTCGTCCGGATCTCATCGGGATCAACCATGCGGACAAGACCATCATCGTGGGCGATATCACCGCCAGGCCAGGCACCCTGGCAAAGATCCCCGGCGCGATCGGTCAGGAGGAAGGGCTGCATCTGGAAAAGACGATCGAGTACGCGAAGCAGTTGAGACGCCAATTGCCGCGCGACCTTGGGTACAAGGTCTTTGCCCAGGAGCGGCATTGGAGCACCGGGACGAAGACCAAGTTGATTCAGATTCTGTGACCCGCGCCTCTGCGTCGGGCCCCGCGTGACGTCATGAGCCAAGCAAGATCCTCGCCTCAGTCCGTAGCCGCAGCCACGCGCAGCGCTGCTGACTCGTCGTCGCTCGCGCGCGCGTCCACCGGTGCGGCGCCCGCGCAGCCCCTTCATGAGGGCGCCGAGCGCGAGTCCGACCGCATCGCCGACTCGGTGATGCAAGGCGGGGACTGGCATCGGCCGGAGCAGGCCGGATGGTCCGCGGCGAGCGCAGCGCAGGCCCGGCCGACATCGCTGCTAGTGGCGGACGATGCCGAGCCGGCGGGCGGGCAGATGCGCAAGAGCGAGTTCCTCGCCGCGCTTCGCGGGGATGTCTGCGTGGCGGTGGACGCGGCGTTGAGCGGAACGGGACGCGACAGCCAGGGCTGCCCGTGGATCGACCGCTGGTTCGGCTACTACGCCGAGCGTGGCAGCGGCGACGTCGAGCGCGCGCTGCAGCGATACGCGCCCGAGACCCGCGGCGCGCGC
>NZ_VOSR01000133.1:0-9752 GCF_007997345.1 Mitsuaria sp. TWR114 | reverse complement strand
TGGCCGCGCCGATCGCCGGCCGGGCCGATCCACTGCCCTCGGCGGCGAAGGCCGAGGTCACCGCCTTGCTGGGGCGACTGCAAGCCTCGTCCTGCGAGTTCAATCGCAACGGCGATTGGCACTCGGCGTCCGACGCGAAGCGGCACCTGGAACGCAAGCTCGCCTACCTCGAGGACAAGCAGCTCGTGAAAACAGCGGAACAGTTCATCGAGCTCGGTGCCTCGAAGAGCAGCATGAGCGGCAAGCCTTACCTGGTGCGTTGTGCGGGCGCCTCGCCGGTCGAGAGCAAGGCGTGGCTCATGCGCGAACTGGCCGCCGTGCGCGCCGCGGCCAAGGGCGCGTCGGCACCGGCACCGACACGTTAGGACGGCGATCGCTCAGCGGGTGCTCTCGGGCGATGGCGCGAGAGGATGCTGGCCAGCGCTGCTCACGCACAGGCCACGGCGCGTTGAGCAGGGCTCTGGATCAATGGGCCGGCGCTTCCTCCAGCTTCCGCAAGATGTCATAGGCCGCGTTCACGCGGTCCGGGATCGGCCAGTTGCGATTGGCCAGGAGCACGATGCCCAGGCGCTTCTCGGGCACGAACGCCGCGTACGCGCCGAAGCCGCGGGTGGAGCCGGTCTTGTTGAACAGGCGCGGCCCCGACGGCGTCGCCGCGATCGACGTCACCTCGCTGACCGCGCGGCCCAGCGCGTTGCCCGCCTGCAGGCGATCCAGCGCGACCGGCCACGGGTACTGCTCCCAGCCGAGCCCCTGCGTCATGGGCCCGACCTGGAACATCCCGACCTGCGTGCCCTCGATGGCCTGGCGCGTGCTGGGTGCCAGGCCGCTGGGGTCGATGTTGAGCCGCACGAAGCGCAGCAGGTCCGCCGCCGCCGTCTTGATCCCGTAGGCCTCGGCATCGAAGACGCCCGGCGTCACGCGCACGGCCCGCGCCTGGTCGTGGCCCCAGGCGTAGTCGGCCATCGCGGCTGCGGGCACCCGGATGAAGGTTTCGCGCAGACCGAGCCGGGGCAGCAGGTCCGACTCGACCGCCGTGGCGAAGTCATGCCCCAGCGCGCCAGCGACCGCCCGGCCGAACAGGCCGATGCTCGGGTTCGAGTACTGCCGCTTCGTTCCCGGCGCGAAGGCCGGCCGCCACTGCTGGAGGTAGCCCTGCATCGAGGCTTCGTCGACGACCTCGTCCGGGATCTGCAGCGGCAGGCCTCCGGCCGTGTAGGTGGCGAGCTGCCGCAGCGTCGCGCGGTCGATCGGATGACCGCGCAGCGCCGGGAGCGTCCGGCTCGGATGGTCGGACAGCGACAGGCGGCCCTCCGCCGCGGCCTGGGCGCCCAAGGTCGCGGTGAAGGTCTTGCTGATCGAGCCGATCTCGAAGAGCGTCCGATCGTTGACCGGCGCACCCGACTGGCGGGAGGCCACGCCGTAGCTGAAGACGTAGGAGCGACCGTCGACCGTCACGCCGACGGCCATGCCGGGGATGTCGTGACGCGCCATGGCGGGGCGGATGGCCTCATCCACCCAGGCGCGGATCGCGGCGGCATCGGGTGCTTGCGTGGTGGCGCTGGTGGCGCTGGTGACGGTCAGCGCCAGGGCGCTCAGGGTCGCGATCGTCGGCCGACGTGCGGCGCGCAGGAAAAGTTGCATCAATGGAGCCTCTTGGCAATGCGACCGCGATCCGATCGCGGCCTGGGTCCAGGACGATAGGCGTCCGCGCTGCGCCTCGGCGCTGCAAGCGGCGTTACGGTGGGCGGCTGTAACGCCTTTGTCTGCCGGCGACGGCGACCCACCCCTTCTGACCACCGAGGCCTGTTGGCGATCCGCGTTGCCGGCCGGGTCGCCAAGCCCGGATCGATGCCGGTCGGGACCTGCAGCACTTCGCCCTTTCGCTTGTTCACCCAGGCGCGTAGGACGACGCGCGGCGCCTCCTTCTTCATCAGATCAGGCGCGGCGGGCGCTTTAGCTTGGCGGTGCGGCGCCGGGCGAGCGACTTCTTGGTTGGAGTGGCCTTGCTCATGCGCCCCGCCGTGCCGAGTGTGGCGGCTGCGCTCTGAGCAGAGCGCTTTAGTTCATTGAGCTGCGTTTTAGATTGATGCCGAGTAGCGCGTCAAAACGTCTGCGGCATAGGTGAGATAGGCGCCATCAGGGATGACCAAATCTCCGCGTGCAGCCGCAGCGACAAAACTTGTGCTTCTGATGCGAACCCTATTGGCAGCATCCACATATTTGTCGTCGGCCCGACCGTCGCTGTGCATCAGCGCATTGCGCCTCTCACGAACCTCATTGAAGTCCTCCCGAACATCAATGGGCACTGTTGCGATTCTTTCGATGGCGTGTTGCAGGGCTCCGAGGGTGCCGGTATCAGTTTTGTTTGCTGCTGTCAGTCGAGCGCTGAACCGCCTTTCGAGAACCGCAATTAGCGCAATGAACAGGTCGCGAGCTAGCCTACTAGACGCGTATCGATCCAGGCTCGCACGCGCCTCATCAATGGTCTCGTTCTGCAGCAATCCCGACATGCTACCTACGGCAGGGATGCCCTCGAACTGCAGGCGGCTTCGGCCATTGGTTGGCGTCGGCGCCAATAATTTGAGTGAAGCTCTGATGCGCCAGTAGTTTTCCACTACCTCTTTGGCGCCCGCCACAAAGTCATCGTGAGTCATCGCCCATACCGCATCAGTCGGACAAAGCCCTTCATCAGCGGGTCCTTGAACTTGTAGTTCCCGGCCATGACCTGGGCGACGATTCCGCGCTTCTCTGGCGACATCAGTCGCTTCACGGCCGCGCCCAGCGCCTGATGGCTCACAGCCTCATCACCCTCATCGCGCGCAATTGCATTGGCCCGGTCATAAATGGCGCCAACGGGGCAAGCCGATCCGTCCAAGCTGGCCAACGCCCAAATGAGTCGCCGATAGACGTGAGACCCCTTCTTGGATAGGACGGCCAGCTCATAGGTTTCGCGCAAGGAGTGGTCCAGATCTTGAGCCGTTTCCAAGGTCGCATCACGCAGATCTTGAGCCCCAACGGTAGTCGAGTCGCGGCTCAGGGCGAAGCGCACCGCGCTAGTGGCCAACAGGTGCAGGTAAAAAGGCATCTGATCGGACATCTGCACCATCTCTGCATTAACGGCGGCGCCAAACTTGATCCCCAAAACGTTCTCGCCTCTCGTCAAGATCGCCTGAAGCTCCGTGACGGTCATCCGTGTCAACGGCACCTGGCGGAGATGCCGGAAGTTAGAGAGGTGACCCGCTAACAATCCGTCAGCCGTCTCGTTCACCCCGACCATCACCAATGTCACGTGCGAGTGATTGGTCGCTGCGTTCTTCGCCAGTTCGGCAAGCGACAGGATGAGAGTCTTGTCCTGCACTCGATCAAGTTCGTCGAGGACGATGCAGAGCTTCTCGTCAGGTGCGAGTAGTTGCAGAAACTGATTGCCCGTCAGCCGGCTCACCGGAAGCGTCATCCCTCGAGTAATGATCGAGTCGGAGACTGCGTCAAAAGTGATCGTCTGCGGATGGGTACTCTGGTACTTCAGCGCTGTGTCGCGCAGCAATGACGCGAATGAGGCTGACTCTTCGCAGAAGACATGGATGCGCTGTGTATCTGCCGTCGCCACGTTTGCCAATGACGTTTTTCCACAACCCCGCTCGCCGTAGAGCACGACGTGCAGACCAGGGGCGCTGACGGCATCGCGCACACGCCGAAGTTCATCTTGCCGACCGACAAACGAGTTCGGGTCCTCGATAGGCGCATGGGGCCGGAAGGCGTTGGCTAGCAGAGCGCTTTGGGCATCAGAAATGGGCATTATCTGGCTCCGAAAATTGTCGTGTGATGTTGATAGAAGGCGCGGCTCCGGCGCTCCCGATCAAGATCATCGAAATCTGAAAGGAGCTTGCCCAGCAAGAAAAACAGGGTGACTGCACCCGGCTAACACCTGGAGCAGAGACTCCCACAGAATGTCTGGTGAGCCTGACCAACGGCCCTACTACTTCCCAGGAGGCGGGGCGCAGTGTAACAACACCGAACACAATCAATGACTCCCTGGAAGGAAGAGCCATTGGTCAGCATTAATGACCATCCGGCGTTCTGGAAGGTGTTCGCGGGCTTCCATATGGAGAGCCTGGACACCACCTATTCGGTGGGAGGCGGGGCGAAGGCGATGCTCCGAAATGAGTTGGTCATCTGGTCGTGGGACCAAGCGGCTGAACCGGCCGCACTGTCCTAGCGAATGTGTCAGGCCAGGGTTCGGTCTTGATATTTGGCCTGAGCCTAGCGCTCCACGCTTGTTCCTCCCTGAGCGTGCCCCAAGCCAAAACACGATGAGCTGTTGGCGCACCGGCCATGCCGGGGCGTTTTGTCTGGTGGCGTCAGATCATCACGACGGCCCGAGCCGAACGAGATCTAGAGTTACTGTCCTTGAGAATGCCTCGGCTCCAGGAGCCCCTGACCATGACGCAAAGCAACCCACCCATCCGGCGCTACTGGAAGATGGCCAATCCAGATTCGTTGAACAGCCTTTGGTTTGACGTTCTTGGCTGGGTGGCCTACTACTTCGCGCAGCTAGAAGGCGCGAGCTATCTCATCATTGAGTCCCTCGAACAGACCCCGGCCGTCCGAGACGTCTGCTGTGACCTGGGTTATGAGAAAAGGTCGAAGGTGGCTGCCGGCCTGATTGCTGCAAAGGTGGCTGGAGACGCGACGCTGACCGCGGACTGGCAAGCGTTCTGGACCAAAGCTATCGATGCGGCGCCCATGCGAAATAAGGTGCTCCACAACCCGCTCACGAAGGACCTGCTCGCTCAGGAAGAGATGGAGGAGCATGACGGTGTCCAGGTCAGAAAAGGCAAGAAGTCGGTTCTGACTCTCGGCGCTGTCCAGGCCTACAACGACCAACTCGTCGCACTGAACCGGGAACTCCGCGACCTTCTTCAACGCTCCAAGCTGGTCTGAGTCAAGGCGAGTGTCGGCCTGAAAGGCTTGCAGGCGGTGAGATTGTCCTAGGCGCATTTTTGTTTCGCAGGAAACCGAGGCGTCTGCCGTGTATCTCGCGTCATCACCATCCGAGATCGCGCCGCGCTTCAACAGTCGCGGGGATGAAGCATGTCATGTTCGTCGCCAGCGCCAGCGCTGCCGTGAGCACGGGCGTCGATATCATGCGCAGCCGCCGGACCGCGCGGACCGGCCGCCAACCAACGCGCCGCAGTGCGCGACATCAGGGAGAAGATTTCATGCGGGCAGTGCTGCTCATCGTCATCGTCGTGGTGCTCGGCGTCATCGGCTGGAAGAAGCGTGACGAGATCCCGTTCCTGCGCGATGCCACGCGCGAGCTGGAGCGCCAGGCCGGCAAGGTCGAGCTGCCGAAGCTGCACACCGGCAACGACACGCCGGCGGGGCCCAGTGGCGGTTCGGCGCCGTCCCCGGGCGGTGTGCGCCGCTGCGTCGTCGACGGCCAGGTGCTCTACACCAACGAGGCCTGCCCGCGCGGCAGCGCCGAGCAGAAGGTCAAGGGCGGCACGGTGTCAGTGATGCCGGCCTACAAGGCCCCGCCGCCGCCCGAGCAGGCCGGCTCCGGCATCCCCAATGCGCGGGAGTTGCTCGCGCCCAAGGGCGGCACGCTCAAGGACAAGGCCCAGGAACGGGCGATGGAGGGGCTGTGACACCCCCCGCATTCCCGGGTTTACGGGCATCGCGTCACAGGGCCGGGGCTCAGTAGACTGGCCCTGAGGCCGGCCACGGGACCGGCCACCTCGCAGGGAGACCAGCCGGGACAGGGCTCAGCGCCCGCCCGGCGCGCCGGAGCCGATGCTTCGCAAGCCATGCCGCTGACCGATCCGCAACTCCTTGTCGACGGTGCCGCCAAACGCCGGCGTCGCATGACGGCCTGGCTCGTCGGCGCCAACCTGACCGTCGCGCTCGTGCTCGCGGCGCTGGTCTGGCATGTGCTGGACGCGTCCCATCGCACCTATGCGACGCAGGCGCGCGATGTCGCCGAAGGCCTGGCCGCCGTCGCACAGCTCAACGTCGAGGCCGAGATCGGCCGCGTGGACGCGGTGTTGCGCGCCACCGGCGCCGAGCTTGAGCGGCTGATGGCCGCGCCGGGCGGTGCCCCCGACACGGTGCTCAACGAGGTGCTGCATGCGCGCTTCGGCCTGCTGCACGGCATCGAGGCCTTCCGCGCCGCCGACGCCAGCGGCGAGGTCCGCTGGGGCACGCGCCTGCCCGCCGGCGCGCCGACGCGCGTCCATGACCGCGACTATTTCCTCCAGGCGCGCGCGCTGGCCGAGCCCGCGACGCTGGTGACCGGTCCGCTGGTCTCGCGGGTGTCGGGCAACTGGGTGGTGGCGTTCGTGCGGCCGCTGGTCGTGCGAGGCCGCTTCGCGGGCGTCCTCTACGTGAGCGTCGGCGTCGACCACTTCCGCCACCTCTTCGAGCGCTACGAGCTGGCGCCGCTGGACGCGATGACGCTGCGCCGCGACGACCTGCGGCTGGTCGCGCGCATCGCGCCGGGCAGTCCGGTGCAGGGCGAGGTCGGCGACACGAAGGTCTCGGCGCGGATGCGCGAGATGCTGGCGGCGAATCCGCGCCAGGGCAGCGTGGTCACCACGGTGAGCATCGACGGCCGCGACCGCACCAGCGCCTACCGCGCGCTCGACCACTGGCCCTTCGTCGTTTATGCCGGCGTGAACAACGAGCGCTTCTTCAAGCCCTGGCGGGAACAGGCCTGGACGGTGGCGTCCCTGGCGGCGCTGGCCTGGCTGCTGGTGGCGCTCGCCACCTGGCACGTGCGTCGCGCCAACCGCCGCGAGGAGCAGGCCATGACGGCGCTGGCCGAGCAGGGCAAGCGCATCCAGGCGCTGATGCGGGTCTCGGCGGATGGGATCCACATCATCGACGGGCGAGGGCGGCTGGTGGAGATGAGCGACTCCTTCGCGGAGATGCTCAAGTCCACCCGCGCCTCGCTGATGGGGCGCCACGTCGGCAGCTGGGACGTCAACCAGGACGAGGCGGCGATCAATGCCTGGCTGGCGAAGATCAAGGCGGGCGACCGGCAGCGCGTGGACGTGCAGCATCGCCGGGACGACGGCCAGGTGATCGACGTCGAGCTGCAGCTCAGCGTCACCGAGATCCGTGGCGAGCTCTACGTGTTCTCGTCCGGGCGCGACGTCACCCAGGCGCGGCGCCTGCAGCGCGAGCAGGCGGCGATGCTCGACAGCGACCTGGTGGCCATGGCCAAGATCGAGCACCGCACCATCACCTGGCGCAATCGCGCGCTGGAACGCATCCTCGGCTACGGGCCCGGCGAGCTGCAGGGCGCGCCGGCGCGGGTGTTCTATTGGGACGACGCGCAGTACGAGGAGGTCGGGCGGCAGGTGTATTCGGCGCTGGCGGAGCACGGCCACTACCGGTCGCAGATCCGGATGCGCAGCAAGGGCGGCGAGGCGGTGTGGGTGGACTTCGGCGCGGCGCCGCTGTCGGTCACCGAGATCTTCGCGATGGCGGTCGACATCACGCCGATGAAGGCGGCGCATGAGCACCTGGCGCACGCGGCCTTCCACGACGCGCTGACGCAGCTGCCCAACCGGGTGCTGCTGCACGATCGGATCGAGCAGGCGCTGGGGGTGGCGCGGCGGGAACGCAAGCGGGTGGCGATCTGCTACCTGGACCTGGACGGCTTCAAGGCCGTCAACGACGAGCACGGGCACGACGCCGGCGACCAGTTGCTGGAGACGGTGGCGAGGCGGCTGCTGTCCCACATCCGGCCGCTGGACACGGCGGCGCGCCTGGGCGGGGACGAGTTCGTGCTGGTGCTGACCGGCGTGGATGGCGACGACTGGCGGCCGGTGCTGGCGCGCGTCGTCGACGCCATCGGCGAGCCGGTGACGCTGAGCTCCGGCGCGATCGTCGCGGTGGGCGCGACCGTCGGCGTCGCGGTGTTCTCGCCCGACGACACGACCGGCGCGCAGGAACTCATCGAGCGCGCGGACCACGAGATGCTGCGCGGAAAGCGCGACGGCAAGGGACGGGTGGTGGCGGGCTGAGGCGGGCGCGGCTCAGGCGCGGTCCGGCTCCGCGCCGAGCCAGGACGCGTGCGCACTGCGCCGACGGGGTGGACGTGAACGCGGGCGGGACGCTGGACGTGTGAGCGCGCGGCGTGACCGGAGATCCAAGTCGCCAAGCCCGGCGTACAAGCGGCAGACCAATCCCCGAAGGGCATGCCATGGCGCCTGCAATTTCCTCGATCGCCGTCCGGCTCGCCGAGCGCGGCTTGCTGCCTGAGGCCGCGGTGCGGCTGGGCATCCGGCGCCTGCTGCGCCTGCGGCTCGACGAGGCGCACCACCAGGACCCCGAGGCGGCGGCCGCGCTGACGCAGGACTTCCTGGCCGGGCTGCGCGCCGCGCCGCTGGCGGTGCTGCCGGAGCAGGCCAACGCGCAGCATTACGAGCTGCGCCCGCGCTGTTCGAGGCCATGCTGGGACCGCGGCGCAAGTACAGCTGCTGCTGGTGGCCAGAAGGCGTCGACACGCTGGCGGCGGCCGAGGAGGCGGCGCTGGCGGAAACCGCGGCGCGCGCCGGGCTCGCCGACGGGCAGACGATCCTCGAGCTGGGCTGCGGCTGGGGCTCGCTGAGCCTGTGGATGGCGCAGCACCTGCCGGCGGCGCAGATCCTGGCGGTGTCGAACTCGGCCTCGCAGCGGGCCTTCATCGAAGCGCAGGCGCTGCGGCTGGGCCTGCGCAACCTGCAGGTGCAGACGGCCGACTTCTCGTCCTGGGGCGAGGACGGCCAGTTCGACCGGCGCTTCGACCGGATCGTGTCGGTCGAGATGTTCGAGCACCTGCGCAACTGGCCGCGCGCCTTCCGCAAGGTGTCGAACTGGTTGCGCGACGATGGCCGCTTCTTCCTGCATGTCTTCGCGCATCGCGAGGCGCCCTATGCCTTCGAGGTCCGCGATGACACCGACTGGATGAGCCGCCACTTTTTCTCCGGCGGCATGATGCCCAGCGACGACCTGGCCTTGCTCTGCCAGGACGACCTGGCGCTGCAGCAGCGCTGGCGCTGGGACGGCCGCCATTACGCGCGCACCGCGGCGGCCTGGCTGGAACGCCTGGACGCGCACCGGGCCGAGCTGATGCCGCTCTTCGAGCGCGTCTACGGCCCTGCCGACGCCACCATGTGGTGGCAGCGCTGGCGGCTCTTCTTGCTGTCCGTCGAGGAACTGTTCGCCTACGACCAGGGGCAACAGTGGTGGGTCAGCCACTACCTCTTCGCGCCTCGGCGCTGAGGGCGGGGATGGACATGGCGCCTTCCGCTGTCGAACTCGCCGTCGCGGCCGGCATCGGCCTGTCGATCGCCGTCGCCATCGCGCTGCCCACCTGGCTGGTGAGCCTCACGCGGCGCGACGCGAGCCTGGCCGACCGCGTGTGGTCGGCTTTCATCACCGCGCCGGCGGCCTGCTATGTCGTCAGCCTCGGCGGTGATGCCCGGGCGCAGGTGATGCTGGCGATCACGCTGGTCTGGGCGCTGCGGCTCGGTGTCCATGTCACCGTGCGGAACTGGGGTCATGGCGAGGACCCGCGCTACCAGGCCATCCGCGCGCGCAACCAGCCCGGCTTCGGGCTCAAGAGCCTGTGGCTGGTGTTCCTGCTGCAGGCGGTGCTCGGCTGGGTCGTGTCCTGGCCGATGCTCGCGGCCAGCGGCGGCGGCCGGTCGGTGTGGTCCGCCTGGGACACCGTCGGCGCCACGCTGGCCGCGGGCGGCCTG
>NZ_VOSR01000132.1:0-2281 GCF_007997345.1 Mitsuaria sp. TWR114 | reverse complement strand
GCATTCCGCAAGCATGCGCGCCGCGACGCGGCCGCCTGCATGGACCAGCGCCTGAGCTTCGCGCTGATGGCCGCCGACCCCGAGGTCATCGGCGACGGCCACTGGCTGCTGGTCCTGCGCGAAGCCGACGAGGCCGCCAGCATCGCGATGCTGGCCAAGGCGCTGGACCTGCCGCAGGCCGACGCCGAACTGCTCTTCGGGCTGCTGGGCCGCCCGCGCCCGGACCAGCAGGCCGAGGCCCTGGGCCTGAGCGAGGCGGCCTACGGGACGCGGGTCGACGCGCTGTGCCGCCGCCTGGCGGTGAGCGACCTGATGCAGGCGCTCGAGCGCGCCCGCCAGGTCCTGGACCGGCCGGCCTGAGCCGGACAGGGGACAATCCGGCCCCATGTCCGCCGGAAATCCCCTGTTCAGCTCCCCTGTTCCCGACACGCCTGCGCCCGACGAGCGCCAGCGCTTCCTGCGCCTGCTGCGCACCGCGCTGGCCGAGCGCCGCTTCCAGCGCCTGCTGCTGGGCCGCCATGAGGGCGAGGACGCTTCGATCGAGCGCCTGACGGTGCGCGACATCGAACTGCGCGGCGAGCGCGCGCTGAGCTTCCTGTGGCGGCACAAGACCAAGGACGTGACCAAGAACCATCCGCTGGAGGAAGGCCTGGCGCTGCTGGAGCAGCTGCTGGGCCGCGATTTCCAGCAGGCCCACCTGGACACGCTCGGCGAGGAGGTCCAGCTGCGCTTCAGCCGCAAGGGCAAGCCGCTGCTGCAGGTGGGGAAGAAGGCCGCGCCGCAGGCGGGCGGCCCGGCCGGCCCCGACGGCCCGGTCGGCGAGGGCGCTTCGATCGCGCCCGGCGGCCATGACCGCGCCAAGCCGCGCGAGCTGTCGATGGCGCAGCCCTTCTGGCGCGACCTGGGCGTCACGCACGAGCTCAAGGGCCAGGCCGCGCTGGTGCCGGCGATGGCGCGCAAGTGGAAGCAGATCAACAAGTTCATCGAGATCTTCGGCGCCGCGGTCCGCAAGGCGGGCCTGGACGCGCCGGCCAGCGCGGACCGCCCGGTGCGGGTGGCCGACTTCGGTTCCGGCAAGGGCTACCTGACCTTCGCGATGCACGACTGGCTGCGCTCGCAGGGCCTGGCGCCGCAGGTGCAGGGCGTGGAGCTCAAGCAGGACATGGTGGCGCTGGGCAACGCGGCCGCGGCCCGGCACGGGCTGGCGGGACTGCGCTTCGAGCATGGCGACGTGCGCGAGCGCGGCGACCAGCCGCTGGACGTGATGGTCGCGCTGCATGCCTGCGACATCGCGACCGACCACGCGATGCACTTCGGCCTGCGCAGCGGCGCGCGGATCATCATGTGCGCGCCCTGCTGCCACAAGGAGATCCGGCCGCAGATGAACACGCCGGCCGCGCTGCGGCCGCTGCTGCAGCACGGCATCCACCTGGGCCAGGAGGCCGAGATGGTCACCGACTCGCTGCGCGCGCTGCTGCTGGAGCTGATGGGCTACGACACGCAGGTCATCGAGTTCATCGCGCTGGAGCACACCAGCAAGAACAAGATGGTGCTGGCGGTGAAGCGGCCGCAAGACCCGTCCCCGGCGCGGCGCGCGGAGCTGCTGTCGCAGCTCGACGAGATCAAGCGTTTCTACGGCCTGCGCAGCCAGGCGCTGGAGACGCTGCTGCGCGTCGAAGGGCGGCTCGAGGTCGACGGCGGCGTGAACCGGGCGTGAAGCCCCTCCGGGGGCCGCTGCGGCAAGGCGCTGCCTGAAATTGAGGCAGGGCAAGAAAGGTCCTGGCGGATCAAGGGCTTGAAGGCGCCGGCCTCAGCTTTTCCCACGACTTGTCCACAGCGGGCGTGGGCAATCGGCATGTCGATTGCCGTTCCGGCGACATGTCGAATGTCCTCGCCCCCATTCCCGCCCCGGTGCCCTGGCTCGCCCGCGTCCTCGGCGTGGTGCTGCTGATCCTCGGATTCGTCATGCTGGCCGCGGGCGGCCTGCTGGCTTCGCTGGGCGGCAGCTGGTTCTATGCGCTGTCGGGCCTGGCCTGGGCCCTCATCGGCGCGCTGATGTGGGGCCGGCTGCGCGAGGCGGTGCTCGGCTACGCGCTCTACTTCCTCGCCACGCTGGCATGGAGCCTGTGGGAGGCCGGCCTGGACTGGTGGCCGCTGGGCGCGCGGCTGGGCGTGCCCTTCGCCCTCGGCGCGGTGCTGCTGGCGCTGGTGCCGTTCAGCCAGGTCGATGGCATCGACGTGCCCAGCCCGGAGCCGGTCGCGCTGATCGCCGGCCTGCTGA
>NZ_VOSR01000131.1:0-22022 GCF_007997345.1 Mitsuaria sp. TWR114 | reverse complement strand
TCGCGGCCAGCGGCTGGTTCAGTTCGTGGCTCAGCAGCGAGGCCATCTCGCCGACCGTGGCCAGGCGCGCCGTCGCCTGCAGCCGGTCCGACTGCTGGCGCGACAGCTCCTCGACCTTGCGCTGCGCGCTCAGGTCCAGCACGGCGCTCATCCAGCCGGTCTGCTGGCCCTCGGCGTTGAGCAGCGGCGCCTCGTAGATCATCACCGGGAAGCGCTCGCCGGTGCTGCGCGCGAAGACCGTCTCGAAGCCCTCGCGCGGCGGCAGGCCGGCCTCCCATCTCGCCTCGCGGTCGTGATGGCGGCGCCAGTATTCCTCGATGAACTCGGGCGGCCAGTACGGCGGCGCCTGCGGCGGGCGGCCGGTGCCGACCAGTTCTTCCGCGGCGTACCCGACCATCGCGCAGAACGCCGGGTTGACGTAGCTGATGTTGCCGTCCAGGTCGCGCGCGCGCAGGCCGGTGATCAGCGAGTTCTCCATCGCCTGCCGGAACGCGAGCGACTCGGCCAGCGCGTGCTCCGCCTGCGCGCGCTTGCGCGTGTCGCGCGCCAGCACGATGACCAGCGCGAACAGCGCCAGCGACAGGCCGATCACCAGCGCCGTCGCCAGGTTGGGGATCAGCTGCGGCCGGCCGGTCGCGTTGTCCACGCGCAGCTGCAGGCTCAGGCCGGGCAGGTCGAGCAGGCGCTCGGACAGGTAGAAGCCGCTGCCGCGCGTCAGGCCGGTGCGCGCGAGCCGCGTGCCGTCGCCCTCGACGAAGGACATCTCGAAACGGCGCGCCTGCTCCTGCGAGACCGATTCCTCCAGCAGCGGCCGCAGCCCCATGGTCGCCACGACGTAGGAGCGCGGCTCGCCGGCGCGCACCCGGGGCAGGCACAGGTCGGCGACCTCCATGCCGTCGCCGCCGGGGCCCGGCACGAAGTACGAGCGCGAGAACAGCGGCGTGCCCTGGCGCAGCGCGGCGATGCAGGCGAGCTCGGTCTCGATCTGGAGCTGCTCGCGCGACAGCGTCGAGAACAGCGGCGGCGCATAGGGCGTGTCGACCGCGCGGCGCACCTGGCGCTGCTCGTCGCGCAGCTCGATGCGCAGCATGACCCGCGTCTGCCGCAGCTGCGCGGCGGCGTTGCCGCGCCAGTCGTCGTCCTCGGCCCACATCAGGCCCTGCAGGCCCTGCAGGTCGCGCCCGATCAGCTGCTTGGCGCGCGCGGTCACCTCGGCGGCGGCGAGATCGGAGGCCTCCTGCGCGCGCGCAGCCTCGTGGCTCAGCGTCAGCGTCAGCAGCAGCGACTGCGCGATCAGCAGCAGTCCCACCAGCGTGCCCCACAGCAGCGCACGCCGCCAGCGCCGCGGCCGGGTGCCACGTGCCAGGGGGGTGGAAGGGGCGGACAGCATGATGGTGGGCGAAGGCAGGCAGGGACCGCGGCGCGGCGTGAAGGGGGCGTCGGGACGCGCCGCGAAGGACTTTGGAGTGCCTTGAAAGGACCTTGAAAGGACCTTGAAAGCCAGGTCCGGACGAGGGCCTCGCGCGCGTGCGGGGCAGGCAGTATGGCGCTCGCGCGGGCGCTCCGGATGCGCAGTTTCGCGTATGCCCCTGCGGCCCGGGCGACATGCAGCATACGCATAGTCCGCACTGTCGCCGCCGGGTCGGACTCCTACAATCGCCGACCCGGCCCACGACGGCGGACCGGTTTCAACCAGAAGAGTCCCCCATGTCCACGTCCGAAGAAAAACGCGCTCAGCTGCGCCAGGCCGCTCTCGAATATCACGAGTTCCCGACCCCCGGGAAGATCGCCATCGCCGCCACCAAGCAGCTGATCAACCAGCGTGACCTGGCGCTGGCCTACTCGCCGGGCGTGGCCGCCGCGTGCGAGGAAATCGTCGCCGACCCGGCCAACGCCTTCCGCTACACCTCGCGCGGCAACCTGGTGGCCGTCATCTCCAACGGCACCGCCGTGCTCGGCCTGGGCGACATCGGCCCGCTGGCCTCCAAGCCGGTGATGGAAGGCAAGGGCGTCCTGTTCAAGAAATTCGCCGGCATCGACGTCTTCGACCTCGAGATCGACGAGAAGCACGACCTCGACAAGCTGGTCGACGTGATCGCCGCGCTGGAGCCGACCTTCGGCGGCATCAACCTCGAGGACATCAAGGCGCCGGACTGCTTCTACGTCGAGCGCGAACTGCGCAAGCGGATGAAGATCCCCGTCTTCCACGACGACCAGCACGGCACCGCCATCGTCGTGGCCGCCGGCCTGCTCAACGGGCTGAAGGTCGCGGGCAAGGACATCCGCTCGGTGAAGCTGGTCACCTCGGGCGCCGGCGCCGCCGCCCTCGCCTGCCTGAACCTGCTGGTCAAGCTCGGCCTGCCTCGCGAGAACATCTGGGTGACCGACCTGGCCGGCGTCGTCTACGAAGGCCGCGCCGAACTGATGGACCCGGACAAGGCCGTGTACTCGCAGAAGACCGAGCTGCGCAGCCTGCGCGAGGTCATCGCCGGCGCGGACGTGTTCCTGGGCCTGTCGGCCGGCGGCGTGCTCAAGCAGGACATGGTCGCGTCGATGGCGGCCAAGCCCATCATCTTCGCGCTGGCCAATCCGAATCCGGAGATCCAGCCCGAGGACGTGCACGCGATCCGCGACGACGCGCTGATGGCCACCGGCCGCACCGACTATCCGAACCAGGTCAACAACGTCCTGTGCTTCCCCTACATCTTCCGCGGGGCCCTGGACTGCGGCGCGACGACGATCAATGACGAGATGGAGATCGCCGCCGTCCACGCGATCGCCGAGCTGGCGCAGGCCGAGCAGAGCGAGGTCGTCGCCGCCGCCTACGCCGGCGCCAACCTCAGCTTCGGCCCCGAGTACCTGATCCCCAAGCCCTTCGACCCGCGCCTGATGATGAAGATCGCCCCGGCCGTCGCGAAGGCGGCCGAGGCCTCCGGCGTGGCGCTGCGTCCGATCCAGGACATGCCGGCCTACCTGGAGAAGCTGCAGAGCTTCGTCTACGCCTCCGGCACGACGATGAAGCCGATCTTCCAGATCGCGAAGAAGGCGCAGCACAAGCGCGTCGCCTACGCCGAAGGCGAGGAGGAGCGCGTGCTGCGCGCGGTGCAGGTGGTCGTCGACGAAGGCATCGCCCGCCCGACGCTGATCGGCCGCCCGCAGGTGATCGCCCAGCGCTGCGAGCGCTTCGGCCTGCGCCTGCAGGAGGGCCGCGACTACGACGTGGTGAACACCGAGTTCGACCACCGCTATCGCGACTACTGGCAGACCTACCTCGCGATGACCGAGCGCAAGGGCGTCACGCAGCAGCTCGCCAAGATCGAGATGCGCCGCCGCCTGACGCTGATCGGCGCCATGATGCTGCACAAGGGCGAGGTCGACGGGATGCTCTGCGGCACCTGGAGCAACACCGCGATGCACCTGCAGTACATCGACCAGGTCATCGGCAAGCGGCCCGGCGTCAAGAACTTCGCCTGCATGAACGGCCTGATCCTGCCGGGCCGCCAGGTCATGCTGGTCGACACCCACGTCAACTACGACCCGACCGCCGAGCAGATCGCCGAGATCACCGTGATGGCGGCCGAGGAGATGATGCGCTTCGGCCTGCGCCCGAAGGCGGCGCTGCTGTCGCACAGCAATTTCGGCTCGAGCAACTGCCCGTCCGCGGTCAAGATGCGCGACGCGCTGGCGCTGATCAAGGACAACGCCCCCTGGCTGGAAGCCGACGGCGAAATGCACGGCGATGCCGCGCTGGACCCGCATTACCGCGAGCAGCTGGTCTCCAACAGCACCCTGACCGGCGAGGCCAACCTGCTGGTCATGCCCAACATCGACGCGGCCAACATCAGCTACAACCTGCTGAAGACGGCGGCTGGCGGCGGCATCGCCATCGGGCCGGTCCTGCTGGGCGCAGCCAAGCCGGTCCACGTGCTGACGCCGTCGGCGACCGTTCGCCGCATCGTGAACATGACGGCGCTGACCGTCGCGGACGCGAACGCGGCTCGCTGAGCCAGCGGCGATTCCGGGGCCGGACAGGCCCTGGTATCGCTCATCCAAGCCGCCGGAGGGCCTTTAATCCCGACCTCCGGTCCGGCCTATAGAAAAAGTTTGTAGTGGCTCACCAGTCAATTTCCACTGGATGACTGCTCACGTTTGTGGGTGTTCGGGCGAATGTGTGCGCATGCTAACAATGCCGCTTTTTAAGGCATTGTGGTAGCCCCCGGCTTGAGCATTCGAGGCCGTTTCTGTACCATCTTGGTTTCAGAGTTCAGGGTTAACCCTCGCTGGCTCAGCCCTCCCCCACCGACGATCACAGGCCCCGCGGGCGCTGTTCCGGTGCACGGCCCCACCCAGACATGAGCTCGGATACCCCATCTAGGAGGAACGCGACAATGCTTTTGCAGACAGTCCGTCCCAACATCGTGCAGGCGATCAGAGCCTACCGGGTCGAGGACTTGATGCAGGCCGCGCAGGACGCCGGCCAACATTTCCTGTACGCCAACCTGTCTCCGGCCGAGACCAAACAGGACGTGCTGGAACTGATTGCCAGCAACTTCCTGTTCCCGGCGCACTTCGGCAAGAACATGGAAGCGCTGTACGACTGCATGACCAATCTGGTCCACAAGTCGGGCACGCAACCAGGGTTCGTCGTGGTGTTGGACCAGTTGCCCGATCACGCGAAATTCGATCGGGAGGCACGCGAGCAGTTGCTCGATGTCTTCCGCGAGGCGGCCGACTTCTGGGCCGAGCGGAAGATCTCCTTCAGGTGTTTCTATTCTTTTCAGTAGCCCGCTCCCAAGAATCAGGGTCATGGGAGCGGGCGACTGAGGTGGCCCCCGAAGCGAAGCCGGTGCTCAAGAGCACCAAGACCAATCCGAACCCCAACTTCGGCATGAACATGCCGATGATGTGCAGCGCGTTCGACACGTCGATGTGGCTCAGCGCCGCTTGATGGACTGAAGCGCCGGTTCTGCGCACAAGGCCTTCCGGCGACGGAAGGCCTTTTTCATTGGGCGTCGCCGGCCCATGCGCCCGCTGGCAGCCGCTCAGCCCTGGACCGCCTGCGCCAGCGCGACGAACTCGGCCACCGGCACTTCCTCGGCACGGCGCTGCAGGTCGAAGGTCCCGCCGAAGCCGCGAGCCTCCAGCCACTTCCCCAGCGAGTGCCGCAGCAACTTGCGGCGCTGGGAGAACGCCGAGGCCACCAGCTCGCTGAGCAGCGCCTCGTCGATGCGGGCGGGCGCCGACAGCGGCACCATGCGCACGATCGCCGAATCGACCCGCGGCGGCGGATCGAAGGCTTCCGGCGGCACGTCGAACAGCGCCTCGACGTCGTACCGCCATTGCAGCATCACGCTCAGCCGGCCGTAGTCCTTGCCGCCGGGTCCAGCGGCCATGCGGTCGACGACCTCCTTTTGCAGCATGAAGGTCTGGTCCACCACATGGTCCACTGCGCCAAGCAGGTGGAAGAGGATCGGCGAAGAGATGTTGTAGGGCAGGTTCCCGACGACCTTCAGCTTGCGGCCCCGTTCCGCGGCCAGCGCCGCGAAGTCCACCTTCAGCACGTCGGACTCGATGACGGTCACATCGCCGCGCTTGCGCATGCGCGCGGCTAGGTCGCGGTCCAGCTCGATGACGGTGAGCGGCTGGCTCGAGGCCGGCAGGCGCTGCAGCAGCGGCAGCGTCATGGCGCCCAGCCCGGGACCAATCTCGACCATCGCCTGGTCCTCGCCCGGGCCGATGGCGTCGATGATGCCGTCGATGATGGCCTTGTCGGTCAGGAAGTGCTGGCCGAAGCGCTTGCGCGCGACATGTCCCATGAACTCAGTCCCGGCCGCTCAGTCCAGCCACTCGCGCGTCTCGATGAAGGCGCGGGCGCGCATTTCCTTCATCCAGTCGTTGTAAGCGTCGTCGTACTTGCGCTCGCGCAGCGCGTTGCGCGCCTGTTCGCGCAGTTGCTTGTTGTCGAGCACCACGTCCCGGCGCTCCATCACCTGGATCAGGTGGATACCGAAGCGCGACGGCACCGGGTCCGAGATGCCCTTGAGCGGCAGCGCGTCCATGGCCTGCTCGAACTCGGGCACGAAACCGCCCGGCGACACCCAGCCCAGGTCGCCGCCTTCCTGCGCGCTGCCGTCTTCCGAGTTGGCTCTGGCCAGTTGCTCGAAGGTGGCGCGGCCGGACTCGATCGCGCGCTTGAACTCGACCAGCCGGCGCGTGGCCTGCTCCGGCGTCAGCTGCTCGGACGGGCGCAGCAGGATGTGACGCGCGCGCGTCTGCACGACCACGTTGATCGAGGCCTTGCCGGTCTGGCGCTCGATCAGCTTCATCACATGGAACCCGGCCTCGGAGCGCAGCAGCTCGGGGCGCACCTCGCCGGGCTGCAGGTCCTTGACCGCATCGACGAAGACGTCCGGCAGCTTGTCCGCCGCCCGCAGGCCGATCTCGCCGCCGCGGTTCTTGTTGGCGTCCTCCGACAGCTCGCGGGCGACCTTGGCGAAGTCCTCGCCCGCCTTCACCCGCGCCAGCGCCGATTCGGCGCGCGCCTTGCGCTCGGCCAGCACGACCGGGCCGGCGCCTTCGGGCACCGGCACCAGGATCTGCGCCACGTTCAGCTGCGCGCGGCCCTGCAACGCGGCCTGGCGCTCGTCCAGGTACTTGTCGATGTCGCCGTCGGTAACGCGGATGCGGCCCTGCACCTCGCGTTCGCGCACGCGCTCGCTCAGCATCTGGTCGCGCAGGTTCTCGCGGAAGCGCTTGAAGTCGATGCCTTCGGCGGCCAGGCGCTGGCGGAGTTCCGGCATCGTCAGCTTGTTCTGCGTGGCCACGTTCGCGACGACCCGGTCCAGCTCCGGCTCGTCGACCCGGGGACCGTTCTCGCGCGCGTAGGTGACGACCACGCGCTCGTCGATCAGGCTGTCCAGGGCCTGCTTGTGCAGCAGCTCGTTGGTCACGTTCTGGCCGCGCTGGCGGGCTTCCTCGCGCATGCGCTCGGTGCGCTGGATCACTTCCGACGCCGCCACGATGTCGGTGTTGACGATCGCAGCGATGTAGTCACCGGGCTTGAGCTGGCGCTGTTCGACGACTGGGCGATTGGGCGTCGCGGCGGCCGCCGATGCGGCCGAAGCGGCCGGGGCGGGGGCGGCTGGCCGCGTCTGCGCCGAGGATGCCGAGCCGGCCAGGGCGGCGGTCAGGGACAGGAGCGTGGCCGCCACAGGCTTGAGATGTCGCATCGAACGCAGTTCAGTCATAAGTGCCAAAAGCCGACCGCTCGGAGCTGAGCGACCGGTAACCCGGAATATTGTCTCTCAACACCTTCAGGGCATTGGAGCCCAGCGGCGACAGGCCGACCAGCTCCAGCTGCAGGATCAGCCGCGTATTGGTTTCCGCGCGCCGGTGGCCTGGCGCTCGGCACCGACACGCAGGATCCAGCAGCCCGAGTCGTATTCGGCGCCGATGACGGAATCGGTGAAGCGCTTGTCCCGCATGCTGTACTGCAGGCGGCCCGCGCCGTACCAGGCGCCGGCGCAGCCCGGTCCGCCCGCCACCGACTTGCGGTCCGGTCCGAACAGCGGCCACTGCCAGGCCAGCTCGACCTGCTCGCTCTGGCCGCGCGCCAGCCGGTAGGACGCGCTGACGGTGCGGAACGGTCCCGGCGAATAGCGCAGCCGCAGCACCGTCCGCTCGACCTTGCCGTCGGACGAATTCAGCTGCAGCGTGCTGTCGGTCCACCACGCCTGGTTCAGGTGGGCCGAGGCCAGCAGCACCACGTCCGAGAGGCGGTGCGTCTGCGGCGTGCCGTCCGGCGTGATGCGCTGGTTGCGGAACAGGTAGCGCTGGACCATGCCCAGGCGCAGCTGTTCCTCGCCCTTCTCGTCCTCGATCCAGCGCGTGGTGGCGCCGAAGGCCAGCATGTTGGCGTCGTTGACGCGGTCCACACCGGAGAACTGGTTCTCCGCGAAGACCGAATCGAAGTTGTAGTCGCGCGGCGCGGCGTCGAAATTGGGGATCAGGCTCTGGTCCCGGTACGGCGTGTTCACGTACAGCAGGCGCGGCTCGAGCGTCTGGCGCATCGCCTGGCCGAACAGCGAGGTGTTGCGCTCCAGGATCCAGCCGTGGTCGACGCTGAAGGTCGGGATGGTGCGGCCGATCGAGCGCCGGCCGGTGGCGTCGATGGGCTGGTCCAGGTTGTAGCTGGCCGAATTGACCGACAGCTTGGGGATCAGCCACCAGGCCGCGCCGCTGAAGGGCAGGCTGACGTGACCCAACAGGTGCATGCGCTCGCCGGTCTGGGTCTGCGAACTCAGCGCGCCGCCGGGCAGGTCGAAGCGGTTGTACTCGACCTCCAGCCCGCCTTCCAGGCGCGCGCGACGGCCGGTGGGCAGGTAGCCGGCCAGCACCGATTCATCGGCGCCGGTCTGCAGCCGCACGCCGATCTGCGGCGAGCGCTGGTAGGGCGACGCGAACTGGTCCTCCACCTGCGCGACCTGCAGCGGCTGCCACTTCTGCACCCGCGCGTAGGTCTGCATCTCGCCCCAGTTGAAGCTGAAGTCGCGCTGCGTGCGCAGGTCCGTCGACAGCAGGCGCGGCGTCTGGGACAGCATGCGGCTGCGCAGGTCCTTCCAGTAGTCGTCGTCGGAGACACGCTCGGTGTGGACGTTGTAAGTCCAGTTGGGCGTGATGTCGCCGTCGCCGTTCAGGCGCAGGTCCCAGCGCGAGCGGCCGGTCACGCGGTCGTGCGGCAGCAGCGCGTAGTCGATCTGGCCGCGATGACCGGGCTCCAGGTAGCGGAACTGGCTGTCCACGCCGGGGCGCGCCGCGTCATGATGAAGGGCGTGATGGTCGCGTCGCGGTTGGGCGCGATGCTCCAGTAGAAGGGCTGGCTGTACTCGACGCCGCTGCGGTTGTCGATGTTGACGTTGGGCGGCAGCAGGCCGGACTTGGGCTGGTCGCCGAGCGGGAAGCTCAGCGACGGCGCCGCCAGGATGGGCACGCCCAGGAAGCGCACCACCGCGTCCTTGGCCACGCCCTCGCCCGCGTCGAAGTCCAGGTTCAGGCTGCTGGTGACCAGCTCCCAGTCGCGCTGGCCCTTCTTGCCGGCCTTGGCGTCCTGCAGGTCCTGCTCGCCCTTGTCCGACACCGGGCAGGTCGAGTAGGTCGCCTCGTCGGCGCGCATGCGCTGGTCGCCGAGGAAGTGCAAGGCCTTGGCGCTGCCGCTGCCGCCGGTGGCGGCGAAGAAGTAGGTCGGGCTCTCGAGCTGGCCTTCGAACTTGTCGACGAAGAGCTCCAGCTTGGGACCACGCAGCACCGCGCCGTTCTGGCTGAGCTCCACCTCGCCCTCGGCGGTGGCCAGGTCCTGCGGGTAGTCGTAGCGCAGCGTCTTCGACTTCAGCAGCATGCCGCCGTAGCGCAGCTGGACGTCGCCCTCGGCGGTCGAGGTCTGGTCCATCTCGCTGGTGATGCGGTCGGCGCTGAGCGCCATCGCGGGCCGGGCGTCCTTGCGCTTGGTCTGGTGCAGCTGCTTGACCGACTTGAGGATCAAGGGCTGGCCGGCGGACTCCTGCGCCTGCGCCGTAGACACGGAGACCGCGGGCAGCGCGACCGCCAGGGCGGCGGCCAGGGAGATCGGACGGGGTCGGGAAACCGGAGGGCGCATCAGGCGGGCAGCGTCTTGCAGAGGTCAGGCGGCCGCGCGTCGGTCGCGCCGCGCTGCCCGGGGTTTGTAGAATCATTATCCACGAGGCTCGCCGGCCGGCAGGACCGCCGAAGCGCCTTGTCACCGTCCTCCGGGGCCGCTCGCGCAGCGGCCCTTCTGCTTCCCGCCCCTGCCTCGCCGGCCCTGCGCCCGCGCCCTTGCCGATGACCGCTTCCGATCCGACCGCCGCGCCCGTGCCCTGGCCCGACGCCGACCGCGCCGCCCGTTTCCACGCCTGGATCGCGCCGCTGGTCGAGCCGCTGGGCCTGCGGCTCGAGACGCTCGCCGTCGCCAGCAGCGACGCCGGCTTCCGCCGCTACCTGCGCGTGGCGACGAGCACCGGCGGCACGCTGGTCGTCATGGACGATCCCGCGACGCCGAATCAGCTGGCCGCCTTCCTGCACGTCGGCGCGCTGATGGCCGAACGCGGCCTGCATGTGCCGCGGGTGCTGGCCCACGATGTCGCGCAGGGATTCGCGGTGATGGAGGACCTGGGCCGCCAGTCCTACATCGCGGCGCTGATCGAGGCGCAGCGCGCGGGCGACGAGGCGCTGCCGCGGCAGCTGATGCGCGACGCCACCCAGGCGCTGCTGCGCTGGCAGACCAGCGCGTCGGCCCGCGCCGAGGGCGCGCTGCCGGTCTTCGACGACGCCTTCGTGCGCCGGGAGCTGCAGATCTTCGTCGACTGGTGCGTCCAGGCCCATCACGGCAAGCAGTGGAACGACAAACAGCAGGGCTACTGGGACCGGACGGTCGCCCTGCTCGCCGCCAACATCGCGGCCCAGCCGCGCGTGCCGATGCACCGCGACTACATGCCGCGCAACCTGATGGTCTGCCCCTCCGGCGAAGGCACCGGCGCCTTCGCATCGCCCGGCATCCTGGACTTCCAGGACGCGGTCATGGGGCCGGTCACCTACGACATCGCCTCGCTGCTGCGAGACGCCTTCATCTCCTGGGACGAGGCCGAGGAGCTCGACTGGGCGGTGCGCTACTGGGAAGGCGCCCGGCGCGCCGGGCTGTTCGGCCTGGATCCCGAGGGCGAGGACCCGCACGAGATGGCGCTGGACTTCGGCCTGTTCTGGCGGCGCCTGGAATGGACGGTGCTGCAGCGACAGCTGAAGATCATGGGCATCTTCTGCCGGCTCAAGCACCGCGACGGCAAGCCGCATTACGCCGAGGACCTGCCCCGCTTCTATGCCTACGTGGTCAAGACGGCGACCCGCTACATCGAGCTGTCGCCGCTGCTGCGCCTGATCGAGGACCTGCAGCCGCAGTACACCCAGACCGGCTTCAGCCTGCGCTGATCAGTCGCCGTCGGCAGGCGCCGAGGCCGAGGCTGCCGACGCCTTGGCGGCCCTGGCCTCGCGGGCGGCCTGGAGCGCGAGCAGCTCCTGCGCCGCCAGGTAGCTGGGGCAGCCCGCAGCGGCCAGCCACGGATCCTCATCGCGGCCGCCGAAGATCTCCACCAGGAAATCCATGAACGCGCGGGTGCGCGCCGGGACGAACTTGCGCGTCGGCATCGCCGCCCACAGCTGGTAGCTGTAGATGCGCCACTGCGACAGCACGCGCTCGAGCGCGCCCTCCATCAGCGCGTCGCCGACGACGAAGGACGGCAGCCCCGCGATGCCCAGCCCGTGCAGCGCGCAGGCGTACTTGGTGTCCACCGACGAGGTCGTCATCACCGGGCGCGACGGGATCGCGAAGAAGCTCTCGGCGGTGAGGCCGTCGGCACCGCAACGCTCGAAGGTCACGCCGCGCGACAGCTCATGGATGGGCGGCAGCATGATGTCGTGCTGCTTGAGCTCGGACGGATGCTGCGGCCGGCCGCGCCGCGCGAGGTACTCCGGCGAGGCGCACATGATCACTTCCGTGCGCGCCAGCTTGCGGGCGATGAAGTCGCCCTGCAGCGGGCTGCGCGTCGAGATGACGGTGATGTCGAAGCTCTCGTCCAGCGTGTCCACCGGCCCGGGAGCGACCAGCTCGACGCTGACCAGCGGGTACATCGCATGAAAGCGGGCCATGTGGCGCGCCAGCTGGTGGATCGCGATCGCCGGCGGCATCAGCACGCGCAGGCTGCCGCGCGGCTCGTTGGTGGCGGCGGAGGCCAGCGCTTCGGCCTCCTCGATGTCGCTGAGGATGCGCCGGCAGCGCTCCAGGTAACCCTCGCCGACATCGGTCAGCGACAGCCGCCGCGTCGTGCGGTTGAGCAGCCGCGCGCCGAGGTGCTCCTCGAGGTCGGCCACCAGCCGCGTGACCACGGCCGGCGCCAGGTCCATGGCCCGCGCCGCGCCGGCGAGGCTGCCCTCGTCGATCACGCGGGTGAAGACCCGCATCGCCTTGACCTGATCCATCCCGTCTCCTCCGGGCGACTGCCGCGGGGTTCCCGCGTCGGTCGCCTCTCTATGACTTCGCGATGCGCCGGGGACCGGCCTCAGGGTGCGCGACGGCCGGGCCGCCGCGCCGGGGGGAAGCGCCTCGGCGCCCCGTTCGTCGTCAGGGGTGCGCGGCGATCACCTGCGCCACCGCGGCGGTCAGGCGCTTGCCGTAGGGCACGTGCAGGAACTCGTTGGGGCCGTGGGCGTTGCTCTTGGGGCCCAGCACGCCGCAGACCATCATCTGCGCGGCCGGGAATCCCTTCTGCAGCATGCTCATCAGCGGGATGGTGCCGCCCTGGCCGATGTAGCCGACCGGCTGGCCGAAGTGGGCCTGGCTGGCCTCGTCCAGCGCCTGGCTCAGCCACGGCGACAGCTCCGGCGTGTTCCAGCCGGTGGCGCCATAGGCGCCGGCGCGGCCGTCCGGCACGAAGCTGACCTTGGCGTTGTAGGGCGCGTTGTCCTCGAGCAGCGCCTTGAGCTTGAGCGCGGCCTCGTTGCCGTCGATCAGCGGCGGCAGGCGCAGCGACAGCTTGAACGCGGTGTACGGGCGCAGCACGTTGCCGGCGCTCTTGAGCTCGGGGAAGCCGTCCACGCCGGTGACCGACAGCGTCGGGCGCCAGGTGCGGTTCAGCAGCACCTCGACCGGATCCTGCGTCACCGGCAGCACCGGGCCGCCGTCCGCGCCGCAGGCCCAGGGCAGGCGCTTGTAGACCTCTTCCTTCAGGATCGCGGCGGTGGCCTGCGCCTGCTCGTGGCGCACGCCGGGGATCTCGCAGTGGAAGGACTCGGGCAGCAGGCGGCCGGTCCTGGAATCCTCCAGCCGGTCCAGCACCTGGCGCAGGATGCGGAAGGACGAGGGCACCACGCCGGACGCGTCGCCGGAGTGGATGCCCTCGGTCAGCACCTCGACCTTCAGCACGCCGGAGACCATGCCGCGCAGCGAGGTGGTCATCCACAGGCGGTCGTAGTCGCCGGCACCGGAGTCCAGGCAGACCACCAGCGAGACATTGCCCAGTCGCGGCTTGAGCAGGTCGATGTAGGCCGGCAGGTCATAGGAGCCCGATTCCTCGCAGGCCTCGATCAGGCCGACGCAGCGCGGGCGCGGCACGCCCTGCTGGTCCAGCGCCAGCAGCGCGGTGATCGACGCGTAGATCGCGTAGCCGTCGTCGGCGCCGCCGCGGCCATAGAGCTTGCCGTCCTCGTACTTGGGCGTCCACGGGCCCAGGTCGGCGCGCCAGCCGTTGAACTCGGGCTGCTTGTCCAGGTGGCCGTACAGGACGACGGTGTCGGCGCTGTCGGCCTTGGTCGCCGGCAGCTCGAAGAAGATGACCGGCGTGCGGCCTTCCTGGCGGATGACCTCCAGCTTCAGGCCGGCGATCTTCTTGCTTTCCACCCACTGGGCGGCGTCGCGGACGACGCGGTCGATGTAGCCGTTGGCCTGCCAGTCGGCATCGAACATCGGGCTCTTGGCCGGGATGGCGATGTAGTCGGTCAGCGCGGGGACGATCTCCTGGTCCCACACCTTCTCGGCGAAGGCGCCCAGGGCGCTGATTTCATCGGCTTGCAGCGGCAACGACGGGTCACGTGCGTTCATGCGGGTCTCCTGCGCGGCCGGTCGGGCCGCCGTGGCTGGGTCCGGGGTCGCGGTCGCGGCCGGTCCGGGCGGAAGGGGTGAATCGGGCGATTCTAGGAGCGTGCGCCCAGCCAGGCGCGCAGCCGGGCGAAGACCTGTTCGCGCTCAGGTTCGTTGAAGATCTCGTGCGCCAGGCCCGGGAAGGGAACGGCCTGCACCGCGCCGCCCGCGGCGGCGGCCGCGGCGAAGGCGGCGCTGCCGGCCGGGGCCACACAGCGGTCGGCGCCGGCCCACATCAGCAGCGTCGGCGTGGTCCAGCGCGGCACCAGCGGCAGGGTGTCGGGACCGAAGCTGGCGATCATCCGGGCCAGCGTCGGGGTGATGCGGTCGTGGACCAGCGGATCGTCCTTGTAGGCCTGGACGACCTCCGGGCTGCGCGAGACCCACGATGGATTCAGGCCGTTGCCCACGGCCAGGTGCGGCACCAGCGGCAGGGTGGCGCCCAGCAGGCCGCGCTGGAACGCCGACAGGCCGGGGTCGAGCGCCGGGGAGCTGAGGATCAGCCCGTCGACCGGGCGCGACCAGGGCGCCTGCTCGAGCGCGCCGGCGACGAAGCGGGCCGCGACGGCCCCGCCCATCGAATGGCCCAGCAGGATCAGCGGGCCGCGTCCCTTGCGCTCGTCGGCGCGCAGGCCGTCGATCGCGGCGGCCAGGTCGCGCAGCAGGCTGTCGTGGGCGGGGATGTCGCCGCGCGGTCCGCCGGAGGCGCCGTGGCCGCGTTGGTCGTAGCCGGCGGCATGCCAGCCCCAGTCGTTCAGGCGCCCGGCGACGGCCTCGTAGCGCCCGATGTGCTCGCCCAGGCCGTGCACGATCAGCACGGTGCCGCGGGTGGGCAGCGACAGGTCGGCGCCCCATTCCCGCCAGTGCAGCGGGAGGCCATCATGGCCGGTCAGAGTCTTCATGGGGCCGGAGTGTAGGATCGCCCGCGCCCAGTCTTCCCGCCGGGGACGCCCCCCCGTTCCGACGACGATGACCCCTGCCCTGCTCGAGTCCTTCCCCGCCTTCAACCCGGAAGTGCGCCTGCAGCCGCCGCCCCTCGAGCGCTGGCGCCGCGGTACCGGCACGGACGTGGCGTTCGTCCACGTGCTGGACTCGGGCCGGCCGGGCCCGGTGGCGATGGTGGTGGCGCTGGTGCACGGCAACGAGCTCTGCGGCGCGATCGCGCTGGACGGACTGCTGGGTCGGTCCCTGAAGCCGCTGCGCGGCCGGCTGGTGCTGGCCTTCGCGAATGTCGAGGCCTACGGGCGCTTCAATGCGCTGACGCCGTTCGCGTCACGCTGCGTCGACGAGGACATGAACCGCGTCTGGGACGAGGCGGTGCTGCGCGGGCCGCGCGACTCGGTCGAGCTGCGCCGGGCGCGCGAGCTGGCGCCCTTCGTGGACGCGGCGGACGTGCTGCTGGACCTGCACTCGATGCAGGAGCCGGGCGCGCCGGCGCTGACGATCTGCGGCATGACCGACAAGAGCGTGCCGCTGGCCCGGGCGCTGGGGCAGCCGGAGACGCTGCTGGTCGACACCGGCCATGCGGCCGGGCTGCGCATGATCGACCGCGGCGGCTTCGCGGATCCGCGGAGTCCGCGACAGGCGGTGCTGGTCGAGTGCGGCGCGCACTGGGAACCGGCAAGCGCCACGATGGCGACCGACGTGACGCTGCGCTTCCTGCGGCATCTGGGGATGATCGACGACGCGTGGATGGCGGCATCGCCGCGCCTGCCCACGCCGGCGCGGCAGCGGCTGGTGCGCGTCGGCGAGGGCGTGACCGCGGCATCGCCCGACTTCCGCTTCCTGCTGCCCACGCATCACCTGAAGCTCATTCCCGCGGCCGGCACGCCGCTGGCCGAGGACGGCGCGCGACGCTGGGTCACGCCGCACGACGACTGCGTGCTGATCATGCCGTCGCGGCGGGCCGGCGTGGCCGGGCAGACGATGGTGCGGCTGGGGCGCTACGAGGACTGATCACCGCCGTCGCACGCGAGGGCCCGTCCTCAATCCCGGTCGAACTTGAACACCGCCATGCTGGCCATCAGGTTGGGCAGCACGCGGACCTGGCGGCCGTCCTGGACGCCGAAGCTGTCCAGCACCCGCAGGCCGCACTTGCGCGCCAGCACATGGAAGTCGGCGTAGGTGCCGACGCGGATGTTGGGCGTGTCGTACCACTGGTAGGGCAGCACGCGGGTCACCGGCATGCGGCCCGACAGCACCTGCAGCCGGTTGGGCCAGTGCGCGAAGTTGGGGAAGCTGACGATGCCGATGCGGCCCACGCGGGCGGTCTCGCGCAGCATCGCCTCGGTGTTGCGCAGGTTCTGCAGCGTCTCCAGCTGCAGCACGACGTCGAAGCTCTGGTCCTCGAAGATCGCCAGCCCTTCCTCCAGGTTGAGCTGGATCACGTTCACGCCGCGCTGCGCGCAGGCCAGCACGTTCGCGTCGTCCAACTCCACGCCGTAGCCGGTGCAGCCCTTGGTGGCCTGCAGGTGCGCCAGCAGCTCGCCGGTGCCGCAGCCCAGGTCCAGCACCCGCGACCCCGCCGGCACCAGCTCGGCAATCATGTCCATCACGGCCCGGTCGCTCATACCGCCACCCCCTGCAGGCGATGCGAGACCGCCGCCGTGCCACCGGGCACCGGCCGTTCATGCTCTCCGGCGATGCGGTCGAAATAGGCGCGCAGCACGCCGTGATAGCGCGGATCCTCGAGCAGGAAGGCGTCGTGGCCGTGCGGCGCGTCGATCTCGGCATAGGAGACGTCGCGCTTGTTGTCGAGCAGGGCCTTGACGATCTCGCGCGAGCGCGCCGGCGAGAAACGCCAGTCCGTCGTGAAGCTCACCACCAGGTACTTGCACAGCGCGCTGGCGAAGGTACGGCTCAGGTCGCCGCCGTGCTCGCGCGCCGGGTCGAAGTAGTCCAGCGCCCGCGTGATCAGCAGGTAGGTGTTGGCGTCGAAGTACTCGCTGAACTTGTCGCCCTGGTAGCGCAGGTAGCTCTCGATCTGGAACTCGATGTCCGAGGTCGAGTAGCCCAGCTCCGCGGCGCGCATCTGGCGGCCGAACTTCTCTTCCATCACGTCGTCGCTGAGGTAGGTGATGTGGCCAATCATCCGCGCCACCCGCAGGCCGCGACGCGGCACGACGCCGTGTTCGTAGAAGAAGCCGTCGTGGAATTCGGGGTCGGTGATGATCGCGCGCCGCGCGACCTCGTTGAAGGCGATGTTCTGCGCCGACAGGTTGGGCGCCGTCGCCACCGCGATGCAGTGCCGCATGCGCTGCGGGTAACGCAGCGACCAGTCCAGCGCCTGCATGCCGCCCAGCGAGCCGCCCAGCACCGCCGCCAGCTGCTGGATGCCGAAGCGGTCCAGCACCCGGGCCTGCGCATCCACCCAGTCCTGCACGGTGACGACGGGGAAGTCCTTGCCGTAGACGCGGCCGGTGGCCGGATTCAGGTGCATCGGTCCCGTGGAGCCGAAACACGAGCCCAGGTTGTTGATGCCGATGACGAAGAAGCGGTCGGTATCCAGCGGCTTGCCCGGTCCGACCAGGTTGTCCCACCAGCCCTCGCTCTTCTCGATGCCGGCATGCGTGCCGGCCACGTGGTGGCTGGCGTTCAGCGCGTGGCAGACCAGCACCGCGTTGGACTTGTCCTCGTTCAGGCGGCCGTAGGTCTCGACCATCAACTCGTAGCCCGCGATGCGGGCGCCGCTGCGCAGGGTCAACGGCTCGTCGAACAACAAGCGCTGCGGTGTGACGTCACCGACAGATCCCATGAAACACCCCAAAAAAGCAAAACCCGGCGCCGCGCTTGAAGCGGAACACCGGGTCTCGATCCGTGGATCGGGTGTCCCTCTTTAGCTGCATTTCTTGGGCGCCCGCAAGCCGGACAAATCGGCGCCATGGGGCGGGAGTATAGCCACGCCTCCGGAGCCCGCCGCCCCGGAGGCGCACCGCGCCGCGCTCAGGGCGCCGTGCAGAGGCAGTGCACGATCGCGCGCACCGGCGGCTTCGACCCGGCCGCCCCGCCTGGGCCTGCTCGGCCAGCCAGGTCATGTCGACCTGGGCCTCACGCAGCGCGGCCGGCATCGCCGGAACGCCGCCCAGCGCGTGCATCACCATGCCGCGCAGCGAGGGCGCGGCCGCGTCGCCAACGCTGGTCAGCAGGCGGTCGAGCGTGCTGCGCTCGGGCTCGACGTAGCGCACCGTCGGGTCGTCGCCGAGCTTGGCGCGTTTGGCCGCGCTGGCGATCGCGTCCTGCAGCAGGCCGTTGCGGTCCACCAGGCCGCGCTCCAGCGCCTGCGCGCCCGTCCACACGCGGCCCTGGCCGACGGCGTCGATCTGGGGCTGCGTCTTGTTGCGGGCCTGGGCGGCCTTGCCGGTGAAGTCGGCATAGATGTGCTCGATCGACGACTGCACCACCTGCGCCAGGCGTGGATCCAGCGGACGCCGCGGGTCATAGCCGCTGGCCAGCCAGGTGGTGGTATAGCCGCCGGTGTGGATGGACAGCTTGTCCATCAGCTTCTCGGCGGTCGGCAGCATGCCGAAGACGCCGATCGAGCCGGTGATCGTGGACGGGTCGGCGATGACCTCGTCCGAGGACATGGAGATCCAGTAGCCGCCCGACGCGGCCACGCCGCCCATCGACACCACGACCGGCTTGCCGACGGCGCGCGTCAGCTCCAGCTCGCGGCGCACCAGTTCGGAAGCGAAGGCGCTGCCGCCCGGCGAGTTCACGCGCAGCACGATGGCCTTGACCTTGTCGTCCTCCCGCGCCTGGCGGATCAGCTTGGACATCGAGTCGCCGCCGATGCGGCCCGGGCCGGCGTTGCCGTCCACGATCTCGCCCTCCGCCACGATCACGCCGACCTGGCCTTCCGGCTTGGGCAGCGTCGGCGACAGCTGGGCGACATAGGCGCCCAGGCCGATGCGGCGCAGGTGCTTCTCGTCCTTGGCGCCGCGCTTCTCCAGCAGCGCCTCGACCTGGTCCTGCGTCTTCAGGCCGTCGACCAGCTTCTCGGCCAGCACGAACTTGCCGGGATCGCCGCCGACCGCCTGCAGGCGCTGCGGCAGCTCGTCGATCGCGCGCTGGATCGCGCCCTTGGGCAGCTTGCGCGCGGCCTCGACGCTGGCCTGGTAGCGGGTCCAGAGCTCGTCGTACAGATAGCCCTCGGCTTCCAGCGTCGCCTTGGACGGCCCGTTCGCGAAGTAGGGCTCGACCGCATTCTTGTAGGTGCCCACCCGCATCACGTTGGGCGCGATGCCCAGGCGGTCCAGCGCGTCCTTGTAGTAGTTGCGGTAGCGCCCGTAGCCCTCGATCATCACGCCGCCCATCGGATGGACGTAGACCTCGGTGGCCTGCGCGGCCAGGTAGTAGGCGCGCTGGTCGAAGGCCTGGCCGAAGGCCACGACCGGCTTCTTGCTGGCCTTGAAGCGGGTCAGCGCCGCTTCGATCTCATGCAGCGCGGCCGGCGTGGCCGAGCCCATCTGGTCGAGCTCCAGCAGCACCTGGACGATCTTGTCGTCCTTGGCCGCGGCGTCGATCGCGCGCAGGATGTCGCGCAGCCGCGTCTGGGCGCGGTCCTCGCCCTTGATCTGGGCAATCGCCTGGTCGCGTGGCGAGCCCGAGAACTGCTCGACGACATCGCCGCGGATGTCCAGCACCAGGGTCGTCTTCTCCTGCAGCGGCTTGCCGCCGCGCGTGGCGGCCCAGACCAGGCCGATCACGATCAGCCAGAACAGCAGCGTGAACACCACGCGCCGCGTGCCGTCCAGGAACCACCACAGCCGGCCGAACAAGCGCCCGATCGGCGCCAACGCTCGCTTCACACCCATCCAATCCTCCCGGGATCTGTCAAAGGAATGCGCCGGCGGGGTCGGGATCGGACCCGGGCCGGATCGGGCGATTGTGGGCCCAGTCAGGCGCATCGGCGGGAAGTCAGCGCCGCCCTCGCCCGTAGGGGGGAGAGCCTGGAAGCGACGACGCCCGGCTGGACCGGGCGTTCGTGGGGTCGCGGGATGGGCCGCGGGATAGGTGGCGGACCGGCCGGCCCGCGGGGCTCAGGCGTTGGCCGGCGGCACCGTGTCCTGGAAGCTCTGGCGCGTCATCAGCTTGTCGAAGTGGCGGGCCAGGTTGGGATAGGCCGCGCGCCAGTCGATCTGCGGGAAGCGGAAATCCAGGTAGCCGAGCGCGCAGCCCAGCGAGACGTCGGCCAACGTGAAGTGGTTGCCGGAACACCAGTTCTTCTCGCCCAGGCCATGCGCCATCGCCTGCAGCGAGGCATGGACCTTGTTCATCTGGCGCGTCACCCAGGCCTCGCTGCGCTCACCCGGGGCGCGGCCGGACCAGGTGTGCTCCAGGCGCGCGGCGACGCAGGCGTCGATCAGGCCATCGGCCAGCGCTTCCCAGGTCCGCACCTCGCAGCGCTCGCGGCCGCGGTCGGGGATCAGGCGGCCGACCGGCGACAGGGTGTCGACGTACTCGACGATGACGCGCGAGTCGAACACGGCGCCGGTGATCGAATCCTGCCCCTCCATGACCAGGCACGGCACCTTGCCGAGCGGGTTCACCTTGAGGATGTTGTCGCTGCCCCAGACGTCTTCCAGCTCGAACTGGTAGTCGAGCTTCTTTTCCGCCATGACGACGCGGACCTTGCGGACGTAGGGGCTGGTGAGGGATCCGATGAGCTTCATGGTGTCGCGGGATTCTAGCCAGTCGCTTCCCCGCGCTGACTCCCGCAAGCGACAGGTCGGTTGCCCTCATTTGGGTGTATTGCCGTCCCCTGCGCCGGTGACGCACACTCTCGCCCGCCCGCCGCTGAGCGGGCCGCGGCCGGCACGGCCGACGATCGCGCTGCGAACCACCGCAGCGCAGACAACAACGGAGGGCCCCCCAATCCGGGGTCATCGAGAAGAGGGAAACCATGCAACAGAACGAAGAAGCCGCGACGACCGGCGGCCTGACCGGATGGCCGCTGTCGGAGTTCCGCAAGCGCAAGCTTGAGATCCGGTTCACCGGATCGGGCAGCGAGTATTTCCGGATCTGGATCGTCAACCTGCTGCTGACGATCGTCACCGCCAGCCTGTACTGGCCCTTCGCCAAGGCGCGGCGCATCCGCTACTTCTACGCCAACACGCTGATCGACGGCCACGCGCTGTCCTTCCACGGCGACCCCTGGAAGATGTTCCGCGGCCACCTGCTGCTGCTGGTGCTGATGGGGACCTACTCGGCGGCGGGCCACTTCTCGCCGATGGCCGGCCTGATCGCCTTCGCCGTGATGGCCGCGATCTGGCCGGCGCTGTGGCGCGCGGGCATGCAGTTCCGGCTCGGCAACACCGGCTGGCGCGGCCTGCGCTTCGGCTTCGCCGGCACGCTCAAGGGCGCCTACGGCCCGGCGCTGCCGATCTGGATCTGCTCCGCGGTGATCCTGCTGGTGCAGGTGGTCGGCGGCCCGGCGGGGCTGCCGGTGGACGGCAAGCCGCGCTTCGGCATGGTCGAGAAGGTGGTCCTGCTGGTCGCCGGCGCCATCCTGCTGCTGACGCCCTGGGTGATCGCCGCCGCCAAGCGCTACCAGCACAACGGCTACCGGATCGCCGCCCAGCACGGTGAGCTGCGACTGGGCGCCGGCCCGGTCTACTGGCTGAGCCTGAAGACCCTGGGCGTCACGCTGCTCATCACCATCCTCATGCTGGTGCTGGCGGGCGCCGGCTTCGCGATCGGCATGTTCGTCCTGCACTCGCCGAAATTCGCGAGCGCCGCGGCGGTCGTGGGCGCGATGGTCGGTTACCTGCTGTACTTCGCGCTGCTCGGACCGTTCTTCACCGCCCGCTTCCAGAACCTGGTCTGGAACGGCACCACCACCGAGGACCTGTCCTTCACCAGCCAGCTGAAGGTCGGCGCGCTGACCTGGCTGACGCTGAAGAACTGGGTGCTGACGCTGATCACGCTGGGCCTGTACCGGCCCTTCGCCGTCGTGCACACCACGCGACTGCGGCTGGAGGCCGTCAGCGTGACGATGGACGGCGACCCCGAGACCTGGGTGGCCGGCCAGGGCAGCGCCCCGCAAGACGCTGCGGGCGAACTCGCCGGCGACTTCTTCGGCATCGACATGGGCCTGTGATGACGGGCCAGGCCTCGGACGCGCCGACGCTGCTGGCGGACTACTTCGACGGCCGCAGCGCCCGCGCGCGACCGGTGCGCCTGTGGCTGGAGCATGAGCAGCTCGTCATCCACGACCAGGACCTGGACGGTGTCGAGCGGCGCTATCCGATCCGGCAGGTGCAGTGGCCGGAGCGGACGCGCCATGGCCAGCGCCAGGCCCAGCTGCCCGACGGCGGCGTGCTGA
>NZ_VOSR01000130.1:0-10956 GCF_007997345.1 Mitsuaria sp. TWR114 | reverse complement strand
CGCGCGAGCCGGCCGGCCCCGGTCACGTCACGCTCAGAGCTTGAAGTTCATGCCCAGCATGATGGTCCGGCCGTTCTTGTAGAAGCCGGTGGGCGCGTCCTTGTTGCCGCTGAACTGGTAGTAGGTCTGGTCCAGCAGGTTGGTCGCGCTCAGGCTGATGCCGATCTTCTTCGTGATCTCGTACGAGGCCGACAGGTCCAGCTGCTTGTACTGGTCGGTGAAGTCCTGCGAGTTCAGGCGGCCGATCTGCGTGAAGTACTGCGAGCGCCAGCTGTAGACCAGGCGCGCGGTGAAGCCCGCGTATTCGAAGTACGGAATGATGTTGACCGTGTTCTTCGACAGGTAGGGCAGGTTCAGGCCTTCGCCGGTGTCCGCCTTGGCATAGGTGTAGTTGCCCTGCAGGCCGAAGCCGTAGCCCAGGTTCTGCTGGTACATCAGCGACAGGCCCTTGACCTTGGCCGAGCTGGCATTCACCGGCGAGCTGATCGAGAAGGTCCGGTTGTTGATGACGCGGTCGTTCGTCACGTTCACGACGTAGTTGCTGACGTCGCGGTAGAAGAACTCGGCGCCCACCATGCTCTGCGGCGCGAAATACCACTCGCCGGCCAGGTCGAAGTTGGTCGACTCGTAGGGCTTCAGGCCGGGATTGCCGCCGCTGCCGGTGCCCTTGACCAGGTCCAGGTTGGTCGCGCCCGCGAGGTCCGAGTAGCGCGGCCGCGCCAGCACCTTCGCGACCGAGAAGCGCAGCACCTTGCTCGAATCCAGGTCGTAGGCGGCGTTGAAGCTGGGCAGCAGCTTGTTGTAGCTGGTGTCCGTCGTGGTCGGCGCGTAGGTCGTGCCGCCGTCGTTGGAGAGGTAGTAGTTCGAGTCGTCCTTGGTGTGCACGTAGCGCAGGCCGAAGTTGCCGCGCAGGCCACCGACGTCGTAGTTGAACTGGGTGTAGAGATTCGACGTGGTCTCGCGCACGCTGAAGGTCGAGCCGTAGTCGATGTTGAACGGCCCTTGCGGCTGATTCAGCAGGTAGCTCTTGACCTGTCCCAGATCGGCGGTGGGCCAGTTGCGGATGTCGCCGCTGACGTCCAGGCCGTCGTACAGCCCGGCCGGCGCATTCGAGTTGCCGAACTGGTCCAGCGTGATGTCGCTGGTGGTGTTGATGCGATTGCCGCGCGCGTTGACACCGTTGTCGTGCTTGATGAACTTGGCGCCGACCATCACTTCGTTGATGGGTCCCAGGTCCAGCTTGTGGGACAGGTCGACCTGGCCATAGCGTTCGCGGTCGCTGCTTTCGGCGTAGTAGATGCCGCCGGCCTGGTACTTGCCGTCGATCTGCGCGCCCGGCGCGGAGCCCGCCGGCGCGCCCGGCAGGCCCCAGTTGGAACGGCTGCCGTCGTCGTAGACGATGCCGGCCTGCTTGGGACCGTAGTTGAAGGAGTAGCCGCCCGACTTCAGCAAATACTTCATCAGGTATTCCGGCGACTTGCCGCCGGAGGCCGAGGTGTAGCCGACCTGGCTGGACAGCTTCCAGTCGTCGGCCTTGTACTCGTGCTGCAGGTTCAGGCTCTTGGTGACGACGGTGGACTCGCGGTAGTTCGCGTCCAGCTCGGCATAGGGCTGGTTGCCGTTGCCGGCGCCGGCCGTCACGGTCGCCGCGGTGATCAGGCCGTTGTTGACCGTGGCCTTGGTGATCTTGTCGACGTCGCCGCAGCCGGGGCAGGCATAACGCGCCTCGCTGTAGTTGTTGTACTGGCCGTGGACATAGATGCCGGTCAGGTTGAACTCGTTGCGGGTATCGGGCTTCCATTGCAGCGCGCCCTGCAGGCTGTCGCGCTGGCGGGTCTGCTGGAAGAAGTCGCTGTCGATGGCCACCGGCATGCGCGCGGTCTGCGGATCGCCGCTGCCGGAGATCTGCGCCGTCGGGCTGATGCCGTTGCCGGTGGTGTAGCCGAAGAACTCGATGCCGGCCTGCGACAGCGTCTGCTTGTCATGCGAGGCGGCGATCAGCGCGCCGAAGTCGTTGCTTTCGTTCTTCCAGCTGTACAGCACCGAGCCGCGCGGATTGCCGTCCTTGGAGCGGTCGTTGTAGCTGTAGCCCAGCGAGCCGCGCAGCGTGTTGGCCGGCAGGTCCAGCGGCTTGCGGGTGTGGATGATCACGGTGCCGCCGATGCTGCCCTCGTCGATGCGGGCCTCGGGCGACTTGTAGACCTCCATCGTCCCGATGATCTCGGGCGACAGCAGCGTGTAGTTGAAGGTGCGGCCGCTGGTGTCGCTGGGATTGCCGCCCCAGTCGCCGGAGGCGATGGTCTGGCCATTCACCAGCACGCGGTTGAGCGCCGGATCGGTGCCGTTGATGCTGACCTTCTCGCCTTCGCCGTAGAGGCGGTCCACCGCCACGCCGGGCAGGTGCGCGAGCGATTCCGCCGCATTGGTGTCGGGGAACTTGCCGATGTCCTCGGCGCTGATCGCGTCGACGATGGAGTCCGCGTTGCGCTTGATGTTCATCGCGCGCTGCAGGCTGGCGCGGTAGCCGGTCACGTTGACCGTGTCGAGCGCCTTGGCCTTGGCATCGCGCGAGGCGTCCGGCGCGGCGTCCGGGGCGGAGGCGGCGGGGCTCGGCGGCGGGGCCGCCTGCGCGAACGCGGCCGGTCCGTAGATCGCGGCGATGGCGGTGACCAGGGTGGATTTCAGGAGGAGTCGATTCGGTTTCATGGTCGCAGTCTTCTTGGTGAGGGCCGTGAATGGAGGGGCGGTCGATGCCGCGTCTTGGAATTGCTCTTGTCCCTGGGTTTCAAATTAGCTACTGCACATCGAGGTCGATCCGCTTTTTGGGCGGACGATCTGTTCCCTGGCGTCGGTCCCGCAGTGGCACAGCCGTGCGCCGCCGCGGTCCATTCAGCGGACTGTCGAATCCGCCAGGGAACGAAGATTCAGGTGGGCCTGCAAGTCGCCCGGCGAGGCCGTGGCGCGCAACGGAATCAGCACTTCCTCGCCGGCGCGGATGTCGAGCGCGTTGTCCGCCAGCTCGACCTCCAGCGGTCCGAAATCGATCCACACCGCGCGGGCGAAGGACCGGGTCTTGATCGCGAGCCGCCACGCGTCGGCACCGCCGGCGGGATCCCGTTCCAGGCGCGTCTGGAAGCCCGGATCGGCCAGCTTCAGCTCGCGGGCGGGCACGAAGTACACGGTCTGGCGGGCCACCGCGCGGCCCTGCACCAGCAGTTCGACCTCGGCCACGGTGCGCGCCGGATCCGCGCCTTGCAGCAGCTCGGCATCGGCGCGGTGCCAGACCGGCGTGACGGCCAGCGGCCGCGCGGTCACGGTCGCGCGCTCCGAACGCAGCACGCGGCCGTCCAGGTCCGACACGCGCAGGCGCAGCTCGGCGTCCTGGGGCTGGGTCCTGTCGGACACCACCGCGATCTCGGTCTCGCCGGCGCGGCGCAGCGCCGTCACCGTCGTGTCCGCGTAGAAGCGGCGCGCATGGAACTGCAGCGCCTTCCAGCGGCCGGAGACATCCACGCTGGACCAGGACGCGCCCGGCCACACGTCGTTGAGCTGCCAGTAGAGCGAGCCCATGGACCGCGGACGCCGGCTGCGCAGATGGCTGGCGGCCAGCTCGATGCCCTCGGCCTGCATGACCTGGCTGAGGTAGACGAAGGACGCGAAGTCCTTGGGCTCGCCATAGCCCTTGCGGATGTAGAAGAGCAGGCGGTCGTTGCCCACGTCGGGTCCCGCGGCCACGCCGAATTTCTGATGCGCGCGCATCACCGGCGAGTCCAGCCGCAGGTCCTGCGGGCCGGCGAAACTGGCGATGGTGCGCATCTCGGGGTAGGACTGCAGACCGTACTCCGACATGAAGCGCGGCGTGGTGTCGAGGAAGGTCTCGACCGGCGCGGAGCCGCCCCACACGCGCCAGAAATGCATGTCGCCATCGTCCATCTGGCCGGACGGTCCCTCCAGGTCGACGCCCGGCGAGGTGGCCCAGTAGGGCACGTCGGGCGCCTCGCGCTGGACGACGCCGCGCAGCACCTCGCCGAAGAGCTTGAGGTTGGCGCTCCACAGGCGCTCGCGCTCGTCGGGGGACAGCTTGTTCTTGAAGGCCAGCGTGGCGTCCCAGGTCTCCCAGTCGGCCTGCACCTCGTTGCCGCCGCACCAGAGCACGATGCTCGGGTGGTCGCGCAGCCGGCGCACCTGCTCGATGGCTTCCTGGCGGACGTTCTCCTGGAAGGCGGTGTCGGCCGGCAGGATGGCGCCGCCGAACATGAAGTCCTGCCAGATCAGCAGGCCCAGCGCATCGGCCTCTTCGTAGAACGCGTCGCTCTCGTAATAGCCGCCGCCCCACAGGCGCAGCATGTTCATGTTGGCGCGCCTGGCGCTGAGCAGCAGCGCCCGCTGGCGCTCGCGCGTGACGCGGTTGGGGAAGCTGTCCAGCGGGATCATGTTCGCGCCCTTGGCGAACACGGGAATGCCGTTGATGACGAAGGCGAAGCTCCGGCCCCAGGCGTCCTTCTCGCGCCGCAGCTCGACGCTGCGCAGGCCGGTGCGGCGCTCGGCATGGGCCAGCTCGACGCCGTCCTGCGTCAGGCTGGCGCGGAAGCGGTACATCGGCTGCTCGCCATAGCCGGCCGGGAACCAGCGCCGGGGCCGCTCGATGCGCACCGGCACGCTCAGCGCATTGCGGCCCGGGTCCAGCACCACGTCGCGGGTCAGCGTGAAGGGCGCGCCCTCGGGCGGCGTCACCTCGACCTGCAGCCGGGCGCTCCCGCCGCGGCCGGCCTGCACCTCCAACTCGGCCGCGAGCTGCGCCACGCCTTCATCCACACGCGGCTGGCGCATGTGGAAGTCCTCGATGCGCAGGTGATCCCAGCTCTCCAGACGCACCGGCTGCCAGATGCCCAGCGTCACGAAACGCGGGCCCCAGTCCCAGCCGTACTGGTACTGCGCCTTGCGGACGTAGGTGGCGGTGGCCACGCCCTTGGGCTCGTCGCCGAACTGCGAGTCATAGGCGCCCGGCAGCGCGTAGGGCTGCTTCAGCAGCCAGGGCTGCATCTTCCTGATCGGCGATTGCAGCCGCACCAGCAGCGTGTTGCGGCCCGGTTTGAGCAGCGCCTTGGCCGGCAGACGCCAGCGGCGGAACATGTTGTCCGTGGCGGCCAAGGCCTGCCCGTTGAGGCTGACCTGCGCGAAGGTGTCCAGGCCGTCGAAGACCAGCTCCACCTGCTCGCGCGACAGCGTCGCGGCATCGACGTCGAAGGCCAGCCGGTACTCCCAGTCCGACAGGCCGATCCATTGCAGCCGGGCTTCGTTCTCGCCGTGGAAGGGATCGGGGATCAGGCGCGCGTCCAGCAGGTCCGTCTGCACCGTGCCGGGCACGGTGGCGCCGCGCCAGTCCGCGGCCTCGGGGTGCGCCTTGGCGGCCTCGGGATCCGCGAGGCGGAACTGCCAGCCGCTGTTCAGCGGCTGCGTGTGCAGCTGCGCCAGCGCCCAGGGCGCCGCGCTGCCCAGCAGCGCGGCCACGCCCAGTCCGCGCAGTGCGCGGCGGCAGCCGGTGAGGAAGGGGATGGGAGGCATCTTGGGGCGTCCTCGATCAAGGCCGGGCGGGCTCGGCGGCCAGCAGGCGCGCCGCGTCGATCGCGTACAGCGGGCCATGGATGGGCGCGGTGAAGCGCAGGCACAGGTCCTGCACGCCGGTCAGCGGTGGCAGCGGCGCCTTCAGCGTGAAGGCCTGCGGCGCGCTGCCGGCAGGCAGCGGCAGCGACGCGAGCAGCGGCCCGGTGCAATCGCCCTGCCGCACCTCGAGCTCGCCCGCCGGCGTGCGCGCCGGGTGCTGGACGACCTTGACCGCGTCCTGCGCCAGACCGTAGTTGCGGGCCAGCCGGCCGGCATCGACCGCGATGCCCTGCACGCCGTCCAGGCGCGCGCGCGGATAGATCCAGCAGGCATCGAGCAGATTGACGTTGAAGACGGGGGCCCAATCGGTCGCCTCGGTCCGCAGCGGCACGCGCAGGCCCATCTCGCCGGACGGGCAGGCCTGCAGCTGGTTGCTGGCGCGGGTCAGCAACGTCGCGGTGTCGAATCGCTGCTCGCGCACGGCGGCGAGCGGTCGGCCCGCGGCATCGAAGGCGGTCGCGCGCACGCGCGCGGGCAGCGTGACGATCAGCGGCTGACCATCGGCGCCCAGGCCCGGCGACGCGGGGCCCGGGTCGGAGCCGTCCAGCGTGTAGCGGATCTGCCCGTAGCCAAGTTGATTGCCCAGCCGCACCGGCGCCTGGCCGGCGGCGAGCATCCCGGCCGGGCCGCCGTCGATGTCGAACTGCACCGCGAAGGCGCTGTCGGCGGCGTTCACGCCCTGGCGCAGATAGCGTGCCCGCTGCAGCGCCAGGCGGGGCACGAAGCCGCGCCAATCGCGCAGCGCGGCCGGCGACCAGGCCACCTCCGCCACGGCGGCCAGACGGGGAAAGATCGCGTGCTCGCGGTGCCGGCGCGACGGCATGTACTCGGTCCACAGCGCCGCCTCCAGGCCCAGCACGTGCTTGGCGCGGTCGGCGTCCAGGCCGGCGGGCATGGCCTCGAAGGCATGGACCTTCTCGATGGGCAACTGGGCCAGGCGCCCTTCCGGCTCGTCGTCGCGCGCGCTCTGCAGGTTGTCGAGGTAGAGCGAGCCCGCCGGCGCCAGCACCACGTCGTGGCCCAGGTTGGCGGCCGCGACGGCGCCCTCGGTGCCGCGCCAGGACATGACGGACGCGCCCGCGGGCAGACCGCCTTCCAGGATCTCGTCCCAGCCGATCAGCCGGCGGCCGCGGCTCTCCAGGTAGCGCCCGATGCGGCCGATGAACCAGCTCTGCAGCGCTTCCTCGTTGGCCAGGCCCAGCGCGCGGATGCGGGCCTGCACGCTCGGCGAGGCCTTCCACTGGTCCTTGATCGCCTCGTCGCCGCCCACGTGGATGAAGGGCGACGGGAACACCGCCATCACCTCGTCCATCACCTGTTCGATGAAGCGCAGGGTGGATTCATCGGCGTTGTAGAGATAGGGGTTCACGCCGTAGTCGACCGCCACGGCGGGGCGCGGATTGCGGCCCGGACCGTCGCCGATGTCCACGCCCAGGCGCGGATACGCGGCGACCGCGGCCTGCGCGTGTCCGGGCATGTCCAGCTCCGGCACGACGGTGATCTGGCGCTCGGCCGCGTAGGCCACCAGCTCGCGCATCTGCGCCTGCGTGTAGAAGCCGCCATAGCGGGCCGGCTCGCCGCCGGGCGGCGTGCGCCAGCCGCCGATGCGGGTCAGGTCGGGATAGCGCTTGATCTCCAGGCGCCAGCCCTGGTCGTCGCTCAGGTGCAGGTGCAGCACGTTGAGCTTGTGCAGCGCCATCTGATCGACCAGGGCCTTGAGCTCGTCCAGCGGCGCGAAGTGGCGCACGACGTCCAGCATCAGGCCACGCCAGCCGAAACGCGGCTGGTCCACGATGCGCAGCACCGGCACGTCGACGCCGGCGCGCGCGTCATCGGCGTTGGCGTTGGCGTTGGCGTTGGCGTTGGCATCGAACAGCTGCCACAGGCTCACGCCCGCATACAGGAGACCGGCGTCGTCGCGCGCTTGCAGCGTGACGCCCGCGGGCGTCACCGCCAGCTCGTAGGCGCCCTTGGGATCGGCGGCGGTGCGGGCGTCCCGGCGCAGCACGATCGCGCCGCTGGAACCCTCCCGCACCTGCAGGCGCAGGTGGTGGTCGCGCCAAGCCATGGCCGCAAGGAAGCTCGCCGCGCGGCGCGCTCCACGGTCGCCCGCCGGCACCGCGATGACCGCGCCCGACGCCAGGCGCAGGACGCCCTCGCCGCGCGTGAGATGCGCTGGCAGCGGCACCAGCGGCAGCACCTGCGCCGGCATCGGCAAGGACGCGACGGGCGCCTCGGTGCCGGCATGCGCGGCACCGGCGGCGGCCAGCGCGAGCACCAGCCGCAACGCACGCAGCAGGCGCGGCGCGGACGACAGCGGCGGCGTGCGCGGCACGGTCGCGTTGGCGGGACGGCGGGTTCGCATCGACCGGGTCCTCAGCGCCGCGACAGCGGCAGTTCGTCCCAGACGGCCGGGTCTTCCGCGCCGATCACCCAGGCGCTGAAGCCGTCGATGCCCGCGGCCTTGACCAGCGCATAGCGCTCGCGGAAGCCGCGCGCGTCGGGCATGAACACCCATTCGCGCATCTGGTCGCGCTCGAACCAGTAGTAGGAGGTGCGATCGACCTCGTCCCAGCGGATGGTGGCGCCGTAGGTGGCGGCCAGCGGGATGGACTCGTCGGCATCGATGTAGTCGCCGACGATGTTGGGCGCCTCCTTGCCGTCCTCACGCACCGGGTTGCCGGTCGACCAGCGGTAGCCGTACAGCGCGATGCCCAGCGAGAGCTTGTGCTTGGGCACGACCTTGAGCGCGTAGTCCAAGTGCTCCTTCATCCAGGGATAACCGTCCACCGGGCCGGGCGCGGTCCAGCGGGTGTGCTGGTCATAGGTCATCAGCGACACCAGGTCGGTGACCTTGCCCAGCGCCTCCAGGTCATAGGCGCCGCGCCAGAACTCCCACATCCACTTGGAGAAGGGGCCGCGGCCCGACGCGCCCGGTGCGTTCGGCACCACGGCGACGCTCAGCTGCAGGCCGGCCTTGTGCAGCGCGTCGGCCGTGCCCTTGGCCATGCGCGTGAAGGCGTCGCGATCGGTCCAGGCGATGTTCTCGAAGTCGTACTGGAATCCGATGAAGCCGTGCTCCTTGGCAGCGCGCAGCAGCGACGCGTTCATGCGCGCCTGCGCCTGCTCGTCATGCAGCAGCTTGTGGAAGCCCTCGCGGGTGGTCGTCATCGACACGATGGGCATCACCGGCACGCCCTTGCTCTTCGCGAGCGACAGCACGAAGGGATTGGGCGCGCCGTTGACCAGGCCGGCCGCGTCGACGCCGTACCAGGTCGGCACCAGCAGGTCGACCTTGTCGGCGTGGGCGACGAAGGCGTTGACCGACTTCTGGGTCTCCATCATGTAGAAGAGCGCGCGCGGCGCGGCCAGGGCCTGCTGCGCGAGGCCCGCCAGGAGCAGCAGCAAGGGCGCGGCACACAGCCGCAGGCACCGGAGGAAGGGGGAGTCAGACATGGAGGGATCGGTGGTTGGACGTACGGGGGTGTCGCGGACAGGCATTGCTCACTGCGACTCGATCTTGAAGACGTAGGCATGGCGGCCCACGGGGTCCTTGGGCACGCGCAGATGCAGGCCCGCGGCGTCTTGCGTGAAGGGGATGTCGCTGCGGTCCGCGAGCAGCGTGACGCGCTTGACCGGCGCCGCCAGCGCGCTGGGCGCCAGCGAGCGGATCAGCAGCTCCTGCCGTCCGTCGTCGCGCGCGGCGGGCCAGCCCAGGCCGATGGCGTAGAGCACCGGGCCTTGCGTGGTGAAGCGGAAATCCTCGGGCGTGTAGGGCTTGGCGTTGCGGTCCTGGAAGGTGCCGCCGACCACTTCCGTGGGGCCTTCGCCGAAGCGGGTCCAGGGCCGGCTGCCGTAGATGGCTTCGCCATTGAGCTTGAGCCAGTCGCCCATCTCCAGCAGGATGTCGCGCGCCGGCTCGGGGATGCTGCCGTCGCCGCGCGGGCCGATGTTGAGCAGCAGGTTGCCGTTCTTGGACACCACGTCGATCAACTGATGCAGCAACTGGCCGGCCGGCTTGTAGGTGTCGCCGTCGATGTAGCCCCAGGAGGCGTTGCTGATGGAGGTGTCGGTCTGCCAGGTCTGCGGCTGGATGCCGACCATCTGACCGCGCTCGACGTCGTAGGTGCCGGCGCCCTGCGGGAAGGCGTCGAGCTTGAAGTCGATGACGGTGGCCTCGCCGCGGCGCGCGCCCTGGTTGTAGTAGTACGCGGCGAAGCTGGGCATCGTGTGCGCCCGCATGCTCGCGTGGCCGATCCACCAGTCGAAATACATCAGGTCCGGCTTGTAGGTGTCGACCAGCTCGGCGGTGCGGGCGAGCCAGTCGTCCAGCCAGGCCTGGGACACGTAGGTCCAGTCATGCGGCAGGTCGCCGTCGTCCTTGCCATGCAGCTCGCGCAGCTGCGCCGGGCCATAAAGCGCGGCATAGCGCGGATCGTTGACGTCGGAGGCGATGCGGCGACCGCCGTCGAAGAACCAGTCGTGCTCGGCGCGGTGCGAGGAGGTGCCGAAGCGCATGCCTTCGGCGCGGATGGCCTGGGCCAACTCGCCCAGCACGTCGCGCTTGGGGCCCATGGTGGCGGCCGTCCAGTCGCTCAGGCGCGAGCGGTACATCGCGAAGCCGTCGTGGTGCTCCGCCACCGGGACCACGTAGCGGGCGCCGGCCTGCGCGAACAGCCGCGCCCAGGCCTTGGGGTCGAAGCGCTCGGCCTTGAAGCGGGCGATCAGGTCCTTGTAGCCGAACACGGCCGGCGAGCCGTAGGTCGCCAGGTGGTGCTCATGGGGCTTGCTGCCCGCCTGGTACATCTCCCGCGAGTACCACTCGTTGCCGAAGGCCGGCAGCGAGAACACGCCCCAGTGCACGAAGATGCCGAACTTCGCGTCCGCGTACCACTGCGGCGTCTTGTAGCCCTGCAGCGAGGTCCAGTCCGCACGGAAGGGCCCGGCCGCGACACCGGCCTGCACCTGGCGCAGCACGCGAGCGCGCTCGCCATCGAACTTGCTCACCGACTGGCGCCAGATGGCGTCGATCTCGGCCGGCGACAGCGTGGCGGCGGTGGGCGCGGTCGGGTCGGCGGCCGGCGCGACCGTGACCGTCTGCGCGTGCACGCAGGCCGGCCCGAAGGCGGCCACCGTGGTCAGGACGCTCGCGACGGTCATGGCGCTCAGGCAGCGGTGGCGGAAGGTGGACATACGGCGAGGACTTCCTGTGGGAGTTCAGCGATCCACCGGCGCGGCGGCACCGGGTATGGGAGCGGGGCTGGCGGGGGCAGGCTTGACCTCGGCGGGGAA
>NZ_VOSR01000013.1:0-4942 GCF_007997345.1 Mitsuaria sp. TWR114 | reverse complement strand
CAGGCGCTGCGCCGCGGCGAGGTCGACTGCGCCTACGTGCTCTACGACGGCGAGGCGGCCGACGGGCTGGTGGTCGAGCGCCTGCGCCGGATGGAGCTGGCCGTGGCGGTGCCGCGCCGCTTCGCCGACCGGGAGTGGCCGGTGTCGCGGGAGGCGCTGCTGTCGCTGCCCTGGATCGGCACGCCGCCCGACTGCGGCCTGCGTCCGGCGGCCGAGCGGCTGTTCCAGAGCGCCGGCCGCGAGCCGCCGCACAGCCTGATGGCGGAGACCGAGGCCGCCGTGCGCGGCATGGTCGCCAGCGGCCTGGGCGCCGCGGTGCTACGCAAGGACCAGGCGCAGGCGGCGGTCGACGCCGGCGAGCTGCGCATCTGGCCGCATTGGCAGGACGAGACCTGGCTGTGCTGGCTCCAGCAGGAACAGGCCGAGGACCACGCGCTGCAGGCGCTGCGCGAGCTGGTGCACGAGGTCTGGCAGGACTGATCCCGCCGTGGCGCTCGACGCGTCGCCATTCTTCTGAGGCCCACCGGGGCGCTCCCGCGGCACGGCTCGGCTCGGCGGGTCCGAGTCCGAGTCCGAGTCCGGGTCCGGGTCCGGGTCCGGGTCCGGGTGGACGTGAGGGGCTTTTTCGACCGACCGGTCGGGCTGCGATACTCCGCCGATCACAAGGAGACTCGCACGTGGAAACCCTGCAGATGGCGACCGATGCGCGCGGCGTGACGCGCGTGACGATGAACCGGCCCGAGGTGTTCAACGCCTTCGACGAGGCCATGATCGCGGACCTCGACGCCGCCTTCGACCGCCTGGGCCGGGACCCCGCCGTGCGGATCGTCGTGCTCGAAGGTGCGGGCAAGGCCTTCAGCGCCGGCGCCGACCTCCAGTGGATGAAGCGAGCGTCGGAAGCGACGCAGGACTGGAACGTCGAGGACGCGCGCCGCTTCGCCGCCATGCTGGACCGCATCGCGCGCTGCCCCAAGCCGACGATCGCCAAGGTCCACGGCGTGGCGCTGGGCGGCGGCGTGGGCCTGACCCTCGCCTGCGACATCGCCGTCGCCGCGGCGGGCGCGCAGTTCGCGGTCAGCGAGGCGCGCTTCGGGATCTTGCCGTCGGTCATCGGCCCCTACGTGGTCAATGCCGTGGGCCCGCGCGAGGCGCGCCGGCTCGCGCTCACCGCCAGCCGCATTCCCGCCGCCGAGGCGCTGCGCATCGGCCTGCTGCACGAGGTCGTGGAGAGCGATGCCGCCGGCGGGCTCGACGCGGCCGTCGAGCGCTGGGTCGCGGAGCTGTTGATGAACGGCCCGCAGGCGCAGGCCGAGATCAAGGCGCTGTTCGCGCAACTCGACGTGGGGCCGGTGGACGGCGAGGTGCGTGAACTCACCGCGCAGACCATCGCCCGCGTGCGCATGGGGGCCGAAGCCAAGGAAGGCTTCGCGGCCTTCCTGGGCAAGCGCCCCGCAGCCTGGGTGCCGAAGACCGACGCGGCGTCCTGACCTCAGGATCGATCGCCGGATGCGCGCGGCCAGCATTCGGCGTCCGGCCTCGGGTGCCCCGGCGCTGACGCCCGCGGGACTGACGCGCAGCGGCCACGCGCACAAGATTCGAAACAGATGATGGAGACAGCAATGACGGCATCGACGGGAACCTGGCGCATCGCGAGCGCCGACGCGGCGCGGGCACCGGTGGCGGTGATCGGCGCCGGCGTGATGGGCGCGGGCATCGCGCAGGTGGCGGCGCAGGCGGCCATCCGGTCCGGCTCATGGACCTGCGCGAAGGCGCCGCCGCGGCGGCGATCGCGCAGATCGGCAAGGCGCTCGATGGCCTGGTGGCGAAGGGCCGCATGGAACGCGATGCGCGCGACGCGGTGCTGGCGCGCCTGTCGCCGGCGGCCTCGACCGCGGAGCTGGCGGACGCCGCGCTCGTCATCGAGGTGATCGTCGAGAAGCTCGAACCCAAGCAGGCGCTGCTGCGCGAACTCGACGCGCTGCTGCCGCCCGATGCGCTGATCGCGTCCAACACCTCGTCGATCAGCATCACCGCGCTGGCCAACGGCATGGCGAATCCGCGCCGGCTCGTCGGCATGCACTTCTTCAACCCGGTGCCGCTGATGAAGCTGGTCGAGGTGGTCTGGGGCGCGGAGACGGACGCCTCCGCCGCGCAGGCGATCGAGGCGCTGTCGCGTCGCTGGGGCAAGACGCCGGTGCATGCGAAGTCGACGCCCGGCTTCATCGTCAACCGCATCGCGCGCCCGTATTACGCAGAGACGCTGCAACTGCTGCAGGAGCAGGCCGGCAGCCCGGCCCAACTGGATCGGGCGCTGCGCGGCGCCGGCTTCCGCATGGGGCCTTGCGAGCTGATGGACTTGATCGGCCACGACACCAACTACCTGGTCACGCAGTCGGTCTTCGAGGCCAACTTCGGCGACAAGCGCTATCAGCCTTCGCTGGTGCAGAAGGCGCTCGTCGATGGCGGCCGCCTCGGGCGCAAGGCGGGGAAGGGCTTCTACGAGGGCACGCCCGAGAACGCCGCGCCCGTCGCGGTGATCGATGGCGACGTCGGCGCGGTGACCTTGTCGGGTCGCGGCCCGCTGGTGGAGCTGCTGGGCGCCTGGATGGGCACCCGAGGCCTCGCGTTCGAGCGCGACGAGACGGCTGACTGGCAAGGCGTCGCGGTCGAAGGCGTCCAGCTGCATTTCACGCGCGGACGCTGCGCCGCACAGCTCGCGCGGGAGCGCAGCCAACCCGGCCTCGCGGTGATCGATTGGCCGCTCGCGCCCGATCGGATCGAGGGGCTGGCGATCGCCTTCGGGCCGCGCGTGGACAACGTCCAGCAGACCCATGCCGAGACGCTGCTGCGGCGCCTCGGCTGGGAGCCGCTGGTGCTGCGCGACGTGCCGGGCCTGGCCGTCGCCCGCACGATCGCGATGCTGATCAACGAGGGCGCCGATGCCGTCTGGCAGGGCGTCTGCGACGAGGCCGGCGCGGACACCGCGATGAAGCTGGGCGTGAACTATCCCGCCGGGCCCTTCGAGTGGCTCGCGCAACTGGGTGCGCCGCTCGTGGTCGATGCGCTCGCGGGGCTCTTCGAGGCCTATCGCAGCGAGCGGTACCGGATCAGCCCGCTGCTGCGCCAGCGTCTCTGGGCCTGAACGCGACCCTGTCGGTCCGGAAATGAAAAAGCGCCCCTCGGGGCGCTTCTTCGTTGAGCCGCAACGGCCTCAGAGCAGCATGCGCAGATGCGCTTGCGCCTGCAGCAGCGGGGGCAGGCAGTGCTCGACCATCTGCTCCATGCTCATGCGGGTCGCGTGGACGCTGATGGCCATCGCGGCGACGGTGTCGCCCTTGTAGTTCTTCAGCGGCACGGCCACCGAGCGCAGGCCTTGCTCCAGCTCCTGGTCGATCAGCGCGTAGCCCTGGGCGCGGGCGCGGGCGATCTCGATGCGCAGGCGCTCCGGGTGCGTGATCGTGTGCGGGGTCAGCGCGGTCAGTTCCTGGCGGGCGATGAAGGCGTCGACTTCCGCCTGCGGCTGCGCCGCCAGCAGCACGCGGCCATTGCCGGTGCAGTAGGCCGGCACGCGGGTGCCCGGCTGCAGCGTCGGCGAGACCACGCGGCCCGCGCTCGTCGCGGAGATGCAGATCACGTCGTTGCCGTCGAGCACGCCGGCCGAGGAGGCTTCCTTCATCGCATAGGCCAGCTTGTGCAGCTCGGGCTCGATGATGCGGGGCAGGCGGGCAGAGTGCATGTAGCTCTGGCCCAGGCGCAGCACCTTGGGGGTCAGCGCGAACATCTTGCGGTCCTGCGAGACGAAACCCAGGTGGGTCAGCGTCAGCAGGTAGCGGCGGGCGGCGGCGCGGGTCAGGCCGGTGCGGCCGGCAACTTCGCTGATGGTCAGGCGGGGACGTTCCTGATCGAAGGCTTCGATCACGGCCAGGCCTTTTTCCAGGCCGGCGACCAGGTCGCGTTTCAGCGGACCGGTGCGGACTTCAGCTTCAGGGGAGGGGGCGACCACCGGAATGGCGGTCAGGTCTTCATCGTGGGCTCGAGCAGCGGACATGGTGGGGAGGTGGTCGTGCGTTTGACGCCCAAATCTGCTGGGCGTAAGCAGGTGATGTCCAAAACTATAGGGACAACCCTGTGAAGAATGTTTGCCAGGGCAATTGTTTTGTTCCGCTATTCGCACCTGAATGCATCAACTTGGTGCATTTGCTGCGCACAACGCCCCACCGCCTGCGGAAAGCGGTGTGGTCGGGCGGTCAGCGGGGAAAAGGTGCGCGGAATCGCGATCGGAGCGTCGCTAAGCAAGCCGTCAATAGTCAGACATCATGCCTGTGGCGCCGCCGCCTACATATATGAGCGGTATGCGCCATCAAACTCGGTCAGTATCCCACGCGATGTGCGATTGGCGCCTACGTGGTCCTACGGGCGCCCATGACTATTTCTTTAGCGCCCCCAACTTTTGGATATGGGCGAAACGCCGCACAAGGCCGCTCTTGGCGGGGTTGGATGCACCAAAAAGAGGTCAGACAACCGAGGGCGGCGAAGTCAATCGTCTGACTATTGAAAACGGCCGCCCCGTATCGATCCGGGGTGGCCGTTGATTGGCGCCTGGGCCCGCGCTCAGGCGCCGGGCCGAAGCGGAGAGGCTCAGACGCGTTCGACGACGACCGCGATGCCCTGGCCGACGCCGATGCACATCGTGCACAGCGCATAACGGCCATTCGAGCGATGCAACTGGTTGATCGCCGTCATGACCAGCCGGGCGCCGCTGGCGCCGAGCGGGTGGCCAAGCGCGATCGCGCCGCCATTGGGGTTGACGCGCGGATCGTCGTCGCGAAGGCCCAGGTCGCGCAGCACCGCCAGGCCCTGCGCCGCGAAGGCCTCGTTCAGCTCGATGACGTCCATCTGCTCAAGTGTCAGGCCGACCTGCGCCAGCACCTTGCGCGCCGCC
>NZ_VOSR01000129.1:0-4201 GCF_007997345.1 Mitsuaria sp. TWR114 | reverse complement strand
CGCGCAAGATCGACGTCAAGCTGAGCTGATCTCGCCGGGCGCGCCGGCCTGCCTCGGGCCGGCCGCGATCGTCGACATGACACGGGCTCCCAGTCGGGAGCGTGTCGCGTCCGGGCCCCGACCTCCGCCGGGTTGGATCAGACGCCGCGTGGCGTCCGCTGCGCGCTTTCAGAACCGGTACAGCCGGCGCGCGTTGCCGGCCCGCAGCGCCTCGAGCGTCCCGCTCGTTCCCGCCGCGTCCTCGAGCCATGCGGGCGAGGTCGACGCGTCCCGCGCCTGCTCATGCGCCGTGCAGGGCCAATCGCTGCCCCACATCAGGCGCCCCGGACCGATCAGGTCCAGCCAGCGGGACAGCAGCGCGGTCGCCTCGCAGCCGGCCTCCAGGCGATAGGGCGCGCTGAGCTTCACATGCAGCCGATCCCGCTGGGCGGGGGCCAATGCCTCGAACTCCGACGCCGCCGCAGGCTTGCCGAAGTGGTCCGCGACGACGGTCAGCGCCTGCGGAATCCGCGCCAGGACTTCCGCCAGCCGGCCGTGGTCCGTGTGGACCTGCACATGCCAGTCCAGCGCCTGGAGGCGCTCGAACAGCGGATGCCATTCCGCGCCCAGCCGGTGATCGCCGCCCACGAGATTGAGCCGCACGCCGCGCACGCCCAGCGTCTGCATGCGCTCAAGTTCAGCCATGGCGATGTCTGGCGCGACCACGACCACGCCGCGCAGTCGTCCGGCCTGCTCCGCCAGCAGCCGCAGCAGGTGGGTGTTGTCGGTGCCCAGGAAGCTTGGCTGCACGAGCACGCCCTGCGTGACGCCATGGGGCGCCGTCGCCGCGACCCAGGCCTCCAGCGGCGCCGCGTAGGCGGGCACATAGCGCGCGCCGGGCACGCCCGTGCTGGTCAGCGGGAAGGCGTGGAAATGGGCGTCGACCACGCCCGCGCCGGGCGCGGGCTTGACGTCGGAAGAGGGCGTCGGCATCATGCGCGGATTCTAGTCCTATAGAGGACTAAAGGAAAACCACCTTGGACACAGGACTTCCGAACGCGGCCGGCGTGAGCCGGTATGCCCAGCTCGCGCAGGAGCTGCGCCAGCGCATCGTCGGCGGGGAATGGGCCGCCGGCGCGGCCATTCCCGCCGAGACCGAACTGGCGGAACGCTTCGGCGTGGCGCTGGGCACGGTGCGTCAGGCCGTGGCCATGCTTGCCGCCGAAGGCATCGTCCAGCGCGTGCATGGCAAGGGGACCTTCGTCACGCAGGGGCTGAACGGCCCGTCGCTGCTGCGCTTCTTCCGCTTCCGCGGGCCGACGGACGAGCCGCCGACGGCCCGCGTCCATCGCTGCCAGACGGTGCGGCTGCGCGCGGCCGAAGCGCTGGCCCTCGGTCAGCAGACCGGCGACGCGGCGCTGCGGGTGAAGCGGGTCCGGCTGCTGGCGGGGCGGCCGGTGCTGGCCGAGGACCTGCTGCTGCCGCTGGCCCGCTTCGAGGCGCTGCGCGCGCTCCCGACCCGCGAGTGGGAGGACCTGCTTTATCCGATGCTGGCCCGTCTCTGCGGCGTGACCGTCGCGCGGGCCAATGACGAGCTGAGCTTCGGGCACCTCGACGCGGCCACCGCCGCGCTGCTGGACCTGCCCGAGGGCGCGCCCGCCATCCGGGTCGACCGGCAGGCCTTCGACCTGGGCGGCCACTGCATTGAGCTGCGCACCACCTGGGGCGACGCGACCGCCTTCCACTACAGCGCCGAGATGCGCTGATCGCTTTATCAGGAGACCATGATGATCGGACGACGCCCTGCCGTGATGACGGCGCTTGCCCTGGCCTGTGGCCTGTCGACGGGCGCCTGGGCGCAAGCCTGGCCCAGCAAGCCGGTGACCCTGATGGTCAGCTACCCGCCGGGCGGCGGCGCCGACCTGATCGCACGCCTGATCGCGCCCAAGCTGGGCGAGGCGCTCGGCCAGACCGTCATCATCGAGAACCGCCCCGGCGGCAGCGGCCAGATCGCCGCCGGCGCCGTGGCGCGCGCGCCGGCCGACGGCTACACGCTGCTGTTCGACGCCTCGTCCTACGCGGTCACGCCGACCCTGTTCCCGAACTCGCCCTACAAGCAGGGCAAGGCCTTCAAGACGGTCGCGGTCACGGCGCTGTTCCCCAACGTGGTCCTGGTCAACGCCCAGTTCCCCGCGAAGACGGCCGCTGAGCTGGTCGCCGCGGCCAGGGTGAAGACCGACCAGGTCGCCTTCGCGTCCTCGGGCAACGGCTCGGCGCAGCACATCGCCGGCGTGCTGTTCGAGCAGGCCGCGAAGGTCGAGATGATGCATGTGCCCTACAAGGGCGGCGGTCCGGCGCTGACCGATGTCATCGGCGGCCAGGTGCCGGTGTTCTTCGGCAACGTGGCCTCGACGCTGCAGTACGTGAAGCAGGGCAAGCTGCGCCCGCTGGCGGTGAGCGGCCGCCAGCGCTCGGCGGCGCTGCCCGAGGTGCCCACCGGCGCCGAGGCCGGCCTGCCCGGCTTCGAGATGTACGAGTGGAACGGCTTGTTCGCGCCGGCGGGGACGCCGGCACCGGTGGTCGAGCGCCTGTCGCGGGCCGTCCAGCAGGCGCTGGCCGCGCCGGACGTGAAGGCCCGGATCGTGGAACTGGGCGGCGAGCCCTTCCCCGGCGGCGTCGCCGAGTCCGGCAAGTTCGTCGAGGCGGAACTCAAGCGGATGTCGGCCCTCATCAAGGAGCGGCACATCACCGTGGAGTGATCACCCGCGCGGCGCCGTCGGGCGATCAGTTCAGCCGCGACACCGACATCTCCGCCTCGGGCGGCGCCGCCATCGCGGCGAACGCGGCCTCGGCGGCCTGGCCCGCGCGCGCCGCGTCGTCCAGGCTGACCTGCATGCGGCGCCGCATCCATGGCCGGATGTCCTCCAGCGGGCCGACGTCCGGCAGCAGGCTCCAGTCCTGCAGCGCCTGCACCGCGTGCGGCACCGGCTCCTGGCCGGCCAGCGCGCGCTGCAACTTCGCGGCCGCGGCCGGCATCTCGGCCATCAGGTCGCCGTCCAGCTCCTTGCCGCGCCGCATCAGGCTCTGCCGCATCATCGACAGGTGGGCCATCAGGCGGTAGCCGTGGTCCAGCACCGCATTGAGCTCGTCCTGCGGCGGCCGCACCCGGCGCGGCTCCCGCGCTGCGCTGCAAGGCGCGGACAGCGCCGCCAGCGCGTCATAGGCCTGGCGCCGCGCCATGCGCTGGGTGAGCGCGCCGGCGGGCGTCATCGCCGCGGTCATCGCCTGCAGCGCGTACTGCTGCAGCGCGTGCTGCGCCCGCTTCAGCGCGCGCGGCAGGTTGCGCCGCTCCCAGGCCGGCAGCACGTAGCTGAAGGCCCACGCCAGGACCGCGCCCAGCACCGTGTCGGCCAGCCGCTCCGAGACCGCGATGCCGTGCGACGGATCGGCCAGGTGCGACTGCAGCAGGGCGAGCATCGTGGCGGCGATGGCGGTGACCAGGTAGCGGCGGGTGACGAACGCATGCGCGATGCCGACCGCCACCTGCAGCACGACGATCCACAGCGTCTGGCTGGGGATCAGCGACAGCGCCAGCATCAGTCCGCAACCGATCGCCGTGCCCAGCACCCGCAGGTTGCGGCGCTCCAGCGTCTGGTCCAGGCTGCCGCGCAGCACGACGGCCACCGACAGCACCAGCCAGTGCGGATGGGAGGCCCAGGGCAGCGCCAGCGCGATGAAGTAGGCCGAGGCCAGCGCCAGCGTGCTGCGCAGCGCGTGCCGCAGCACCGGTGAGTCCAGGTGCAGCTGCGCCCGCAGCAGGCCCATGGGCCAGCCGACCGGCGTGACGAACTGGCGCAGCGTGCCGGCGTCCAGCGCCAGCGGGGGCACCGGCTGGGCGAGGTCGAGCGCGCGGCCCATCGCCAGCACCTCGCCGTCCAGGTGCGAGAGCCGGTCCTGCAGCACCAGCTGCAATCGGGTGCGCGGATCCTGCGGCGGCAGCTCCGGCCAGCGCGTCGGCCGCACCGTGTTCATCGCGGGCGCGCGCTCGTCGAGCAGCGCATCGCGGTACTCGTCCAGCAGCACGCCCAGCGCCTTGAGCCGGCCCACCAGTGCCGCGCGCATCTGCTGCCCGACCGGATCCTCGCCCAGCAGTTCCAGGTCGAGCCGGCTGGCCAGCATCAGGTCGCGCAGCTCCACCACGTGCAGCAGCACCGCGGCGCTG
>NZ_VOSR01000128.1:0-7172 GCF_007997345.1 Mitsuaria sp. TWR114 | reverse complement strand
GGAGAGCCCGCGCTTGGCCTCCCGACCTGCGGTCTCCGCAGCGCCCACGTCACACGCAGCACACCCAGCACCGGAGCCCTCAACCCCCACCCGCCAAGTCGAACTCCGCGCTGCCGCTCACGGCCGCACCGGCGACAAGGGCGACCGTTCCAACATCAGCGTGATCGCCTGGCACCCGGCGCTGTATCCGCTGCTGGTTGAGCAACTGACCGAAGATGCTGTCGCGCGCCAGTTTGCGTCCCGCCGCCCGACGCGGGTGACGCGCCACCTGTTGCCGCGCCTGGGCGCGATCAACTTCGTGCTGGATGGCGTGCTCGACGGTGGCGTCAATGATGCGCTGAACCTGGACAGCCACGGCAAGGCCTTGTCCTTCGTCGTGCTGGCGATGCCGCTGATGGTGCCTGAGACACTGGTTCCGTGGCTGCGAGGCCCGGGCATGGATCACAACGAGACGATGGAGACTGCTTGATGACTGTCTTGAAACCGACGACCCGCCGCCGGGCGGTGTTGGTCGCCGCCGCCACATGCGCCGCGACCCTCGCATGGACCAGCCTCGCGCAGGCGCAGACCGCCGCCGCGGCCTATCCGAGCAAGCCGATCACGCTGCTCGTGCCCTTCGCCGCCGCCAGCGCGACGGACCAGTTGGCGCGGGCGCTGGGCCAGGCGATCACCGAGCAGACGCGGATTGCCGTCGTCGTCGACAACAAGGCCGGCGCCAGCGGCATGATCGCGGCGCAGCAGGTCGCGCGCGCCGCGCCCGACGGCTACACGGTGCTGATCGCCACCAACACCACGCAGGCCGCCAATCCGCATCTCTTCCGCAAGCTGTCCTACGACCCGGTCAAGGACTTCGCGCCGGTCACCGGCCTGGGCAAGGGCGGCCAGGTGATGGTGGTCAAGGCCGACGGCCCGTACCGCAGCGTCGCCGATGTCATCGCGCGCGCCAGGCGCGAGCCGGGCAAGGTCAGCTTCGGCAGCGGCAGCGCCTCCAGCCGCGTCGCCGGTGAGCAGTTCCAGCAGCTGTCCCACACGCAGCTGCTGCACGTCCCCTACAAGAGCAATCCGCCCGCGCTGACCGACCTGATCGGCGGCCAGGTCGATTTCATGATCACCGACACGGCCACCGGCCTGCCGCAGATCAAGGCCGGCAAGGTGCGAGCGCTGGGCTTCTCGATGACGCGCCGTTCGCCGCTGCTGCCCGATGTGCCGACGCTCGACGAAGCCGGCGTCAAGGGCTACGACATGAGCTACTGGTTCGCCGCCTACGTGCCGGCGGGCACCCCCGCGCCGGTCGTCCAGCGCCTGCGCGAGCTGCTCGGCGCGGCGCTGCGCAGCGCGCCGGCGAAGGCCTTCTTCGAGAGCGCCGGCGTCGATGCGTGGTCCAGCACGCCGGAAGAGCTGCGCGCCTTCCAGGAAGCCGAGACGCGCAAGTGGGGTCAGATCATCAAGGCCGCCGGCATCGAGCCGGAGTAAGGCGAGGCGACGGGCGCGTCGATCGCGGCGCCTTCAGCGCGCTGGCGCCTGCTCCGGCCATCCCGGACCAGGCAGGTGCTGCAGCTCCAGGGTGATGATCAGACAGCAGGGGCGCCCCATGTACTCGAGCGGCACCGCATTGAGCACGGCCGGATGGATGGCGCCGGCGGCGTCGCGCAGCCGGACCACCATGTCGGTCACGCGGCCCTGACTGCCCAGCACGCGGTAGAAGACATCGCGGTCCTCGGCGATCACGCCGTAGGCATGCGAGGCGGTGGTCGTGCCGGCCACCTCCTGCACCGTCTTGCCGTAGCGCCGGCACAGCGCCTGGTTGGCCTCGACGATGCGGCGGTCCTCCACCGACACGATCGCCATCGGCACCGGCGCCGCGTCGAAGAGGCGCTGGAAGCGGTCCCGCCCGGCCTCGATCTCGCGCAGCGCGGCCTCGCGCGCGCGGCGGCTGTCCACGCTGTCCAGCGCGAACGACAGGTCCGCGCCGAGTTCCTCGAGCCGCGCCATCAGCTCGTCATCGAAGAAGTCGGGCACGCGCGCGCACAGCATCAGCGCGCCCGCGACCTCGCCCGCGCGGCGGATCGGGATCCAGGCGATCGCCCGGATGCCCTGGGCGACGGCCTCCTCGCGCCAGCGGCCGGCCTGCGCGTCCAGCACGTAGTTGTTGCTGACGGCGCTGCGGCCGTCGCGCAGCACGCGCGCGGTGTAGGTGCCCTGGACCTCCGGCAGGCGCAGGTCCAGCGGATCCGGCACGTTGCGCAGCACCTGCGCCGCCGGGCCGGCGAAGGCCACGCGGTGCGCCAGTTCGCCGTCGCGCAGGTAGACGGCGGCCAGGGCGGCGTCGCCGGCATCGACGCAGATCTGGCAGGCCTCGTGGAAGAGGGCGCGTTCATCGTCGATGCGCAGCACCAGGCGATTCGCACGCGCCATCGTGAGCAGCACGCGGCCCATGCGTTCGGCCTGGGCCAGCGCCGCACGGTGCGCACGGCGCTGACGCGCGAGCCCCCACAGCAGGCCCGCGATGCAGGCCGCCATCAGCAGGACGAGGAGTGACGCTGCACTCATGGGATTCCTTCGGAAGCGGGCAGGGCGCGACCGCCACCGGTGATTCACCGGCTCGCGGTCGCCCGTCGAGTATCCCTGTCCGTTCCCGATGCGCGGCATCCGCGCGTCACCCGATCCCGGGATGGACGCGCGCGGCGGCTGGGTGGCCTGCCGCCGCGCCGAGGAGGCGCCCGCCGCCGAAGCCGGCTCAGTACGCGAGCCGCAGCGAGACCGAGTAGTTGGCCGGCGCGCCGTAGTAGGTGTTGTCGTACTGGTCCAGCACGAAGTACTTGCGGTCCAGGAGGTTGTTGCCGTTGAGCTGCACCGACACCTTGGGCGAGACCTGGTAGCGCGCCATCAGCGACAAATTGGTCACGCTGCCCTGGCGCAGCGTCGTGCCGCCGTTGGGCATGCCGACGGCCGCCGAGCTGGACGACTGCCAGTTGAGACCGCCGCCCAGCGTCAGGCCGGGCACCCAGCGGGCCGCGTCCCAGGTCGCGAACAGCCGCACCATCGTGCTCGGGATGAAGGTGCGGATGGTCTGGTCGTCGCCGTCCTTGGTGATGTAGCGCGTCCAGCCCAGCGAGGCCTGCACGCCGTCGACCAGCCGGCCCGACAGCTCGAACTCGAAGCCGCGGGTGCGCGTGCCGTCGATGGCCTGCGAGGCGGTGGTGCCGTCCGGCAGCAGCACCGGCGCGCCGGTCACCGGGTCGAGCACCGGCGCCGCGACGTTGTCCTGCTTGGTCTTGAACAGCGTCAGCGAGGTGTTCAGGCGCTTGTTGAAGTGCTCGCCCTTGATGCCGACCTCCACCGAGTCGCCGTCCATCGGGTCGAGGTAGTGGCCGTTGATGTCGCGGCTGCTCTGCGGCTTGAAGATGCCGGTGTAGCTGGTGAACACCGAGAACTCGGGCAGCACGTCCCACACCAGGCCGGCGTAGGGGATGGCCTTGGTGTAGTCGTACTTGGACGTCGTCGGCGAGTCGTAGACGTAGAAGGAATCGATCTTCCAGCGGCCGTAGCGCGAGCCGCCGATCAGCTTGAGCGAGTCCGTCAGCGACAGCCGCGCGGCGGCGTAGACCGCGTCCTGGTCGGTCTTGATGTTGTTCAGCGGCGTGGGATCGGCCCAGGCGGGTTCCGGGTAGCTGCCGTTCCATTCGAAGAAGTTGCCCACCGGAGCCAGGTCGCCGGCCACGGCCTGCTCGGTGCCGGTGTTCTTCGCGCGCGAGCCGTTGTAGCCGAGGACCAGCTCGTGCTGGCGGCCCAGCAGCTCGAAGGGGCCGGAGGCGTGGACGTCGAGCGCGGTCTCGGTGATCTTGCCCTTGCTGCGGTAGGCCCAGGGCGCCAGGCCTTCGCCGGTCGCCGGATCGGGCCAGCCCGAGACGTAGAACAGCTTGACGTCTTCCTTGTAGACGCGGCGGCTCAGCGACGACCGCAGCGTCCAGCCATTGCCGAACTGGTGGCGCAGCTCGCCGAAGACGGTCTGCGTCTTGCGGTCCCAGTAGGACCAGTCCGGCGCCGTGGTCACCGAGGTCGGCCAGTCGGCCTGCGTGCCGTCGGAGAAGAACTTCGGGAACGAACCCCAGGTGTTGCCGCGCGGCTTGTTCTCCAGGTATTCGAAGCCGGCGGACACGCGCGTGGCCGGCGTCAGGTCCGCGTCGACCACGCCATAGAGCACGTTGCGGCGCTTGTGATAGAGGTCCTGGTAGTTGTCGGTGCTCTCGACCACCGCGACGCCGCGGGCGCGGATGCGGCCGTCGGCGGTCAGCGGGGTGGAGGCGTCGAGTTCCGCGCGGCGGTTGCTCCAGGAACCGGCGGTCAGCTTCAGCGACGCGGTGGTCGTGCGGCTGTCCGCGTGCTTGCGCACCAGGTTGATCGACGCCGCCGGATTGCCGGCGCCCGTCATCAGGCCGGTGGCGCCGCGCACGACCTCGATGCGGTCGTAGAGCGCGGTGTCCAGGGTCTCGTCCACCGAGCCGGTGCTGAAGTTGGTGTGGGCGGGCACGCCGTCGTGCATCAGGGTGTCGACGAGGAAACCGCGTGCGTAGAACAGGACGCGCTCGGTGTCGTAGGCGTTGGAGTAGACGCCGGGCGTCACGTCCAGCACCTGCCGCAGCGAGGTCAGGTTCTGGTCGTCCAGGCGCTGCCGCGTCATGACGGTGATCGACTGCGGCGTCTCGCGTGGCGACAGCGTCAGCTTGGTCGCCGAGGCAGTCTCGGAGGCGGCATACCCCTCGGCGCGCTGTCCGCTGACCGTCACCGGGGCGATGGTGACGGGCTTGTCGGCGTCATCGGCGGGCGCGGCCGATGTCATCGAGGCGGCGCCGGCGGCCGACCCTTGGGCGGCGACGGCCGCCGCGAACAGGGACGCAGCCGCGGCGACGCCGGCATGGCGGAAGCTCGAACGCACAGCGGGGCGCCGGACCAGGCGCGGGAGGGATCGGATTCGCATGGCAACAGGAAGCCTCGCCAGCGTCGTCGGCCGGCAGGCATCAGGAAATGGGGAAGTTGTTGATAGTAATTCCTATTTGAGAACATTCTCATTTGGCGCGTGCGCAGCGCGTGACGAGGCGTGCGAGCTGTTGTCGAAATGGCACGCGGCCGCTCGTCGTGGGGGAGGAGACGAGGCCTCGCCAGGGGTATGCCGGTTGCCCGACCGACCGGCGCCGCGGACGATGTCTCGCCGATCCTCGTTGCAATCCCTTGATGGAGATCCCCATGCTTGCGAAGAACACCATTTGTGTCTGGTACGACCGCGACGCCGAGGAGGCCGCGCGCTTCTATGCGAAGACCTTCCCCGACAGCCAGGTCGGCCGCGTCACGCGGGCGCCGGGCGATTTCCCGTCGGGGCAGCAGGGCGACGTGCTGGTCGTCGAGTTCACCGTCTGCGGGGTGGCCTGCATCGGCCTGAACGGCGGGCCGCAGTTCAAGCAGACCGAGGCCTTTTCCTTCCAGATCGCGACCGACGATCAGGCCGAGACCGACCGCCTCTGGCACGCGATCGTCGACAACGGCGGCGCGGAGAGCGCCTGTGGCTGGTGCAAGGACAAGTGGGGCGTGAACTGGCAGATCACGCCGCGCGTGCTGACCGATGCGCTGCACGATCCGGACCGCGCCGCGTCGCAGCGCGCCTTCGCCGCCATGATGGAGATGGGGAAGATCGACATCGCGAAGATCGAGGCGGCGCGGCGCGGGTGAGCGCGGCTGAGCGCGGTGGCCGGGCGCTCAGCGCTCGAAGCGGTATCCCACGCCGTAGATCGACCGGATGCGGTCCGTCCCCGCGCCGGCCTTCTCGAGCTTGCGGCGCAGGTTCTTGATGTGGCTGTCGACCGCGCGCTCGGTGACCTCGCGGCCGTCCACGTGCAGCAGGTCCAGCAGCTGGGTCCGTGCGTAGACCCGGCCCGGCTGCGTCGCCAGGATGTGGAGCAGCCGGAACTCGATCGGCGTCAGGTCCAGCGGCTGGCCGCGCCAGCTCGCCTTCCAGCCGGATTCATCGATGGACAGCGGCTCGCTGCCCGCCGCGAAGGCGGCCACCGCGGCCGCCGTTTCCACTTCGTGCGCGCGGCTTCGGCGCAGCGCCGCCTTCACCCGCGCCATCACCTCGCGCGGGCTGAAGGGGTTCTTCGCGATGTAGTCGTCCGCGCCGGTCTCCAGGCCGGCCAGCCGGTCCGATTCGTCCGCCCGCGCCGTCAGCATCAGGATGGGCACGCTGCTGACCGCGCGCAGCTCGCGGCACAGCGTCAGCCCGTCGATGCCCGGCAGCATCAGGTCCAGCAGGATCAGGTCGTGCCGCCGCGCCGTCCAGGCCGGGATGACCTCGCGCCCGTCGGCCACGCATTCGGGCTCGTGCCCGGCCGCGCGCAGGTAGTCCGCCAGCAGCGCCGCGAGCTTGGGTTCGTCCTCGACCACCAGCACCCGCGAGGGCCCCGGTTCCATCGGCATCGGCGCCAGGCCCGCCGCGCGCTCAGCCATGGACCGGCAGCTCCACCCGCATCCACAGGCCGCCCAGCGGCGAGGGACGCGCCTCGATGCGGCCCTCGTGGGCCTCGGCGATGCGCTGGCAGATCGACAGCCCGAGCCCGGAGCCGCCACCGCGCCGGCTGCGCGAGGCATCGACGCGGAAGAAACGCTCGAACAGCCGCGGCAGGTGCTCCGGCCCGACGCCGGGCGAGGTGTCCTGCACGTCGATCACCGCATGCTCGCCGCTGCGCCGGGCGCTGATGCTCAACGCGCCGCCGCATCGGTGTAGCGGCAGCTGTTCTCGAAGAGATTGCCCAGCAGCTGCCGCAGGCGGCGCTCGTCGCCGAAGACCCGCAGCGGCTGCTCGGGCAGGTCCAGCTGCAGCGACAGGCCGCTGCCATGCAGGCGCTCGCCGAAGGCGCCGGCCGTCACGCCGATCAGCTCGCGCAGGTCGACCTCCGACTTGCGGTAGGCCAGCGCGCCCACGTCCGCCATCGACAGCTCGTGCAGGTCGTCGACCAGCTTGTGCAGGATGGCGACCTCGCCCTGCAGCGAGCGCAGCGCCTGCGCGTCGAGCTTGCGCACGCCGTCCTCCAGCGCCTCCAGCTCGCCGTGCAGCACGCCCAGCGGCGTGCGCAGCTCGTGCGAGACGTCGGCCAGGAACTCGCGCCGCATCGCCTCGTTGC